>JAWLGW010000934.1:0-3326 GCA_041690735.1 Planctomycetota bacterium | reverse complement strand
ACGGGATCACCGACTTCGCCGCGGCGCTGGAGGCGGCGCACGACATGCTGGTCGCCGGCGCCGCGCCGGCGGGGTCGACGGTGGTGGTGCTCACCGACGGCGTCCCCTACACCGGGCGGCGCGCCCGCCGCGGCGGCTCGCTGGACGACGCGGTGGAGGCGCTCGCCGCCCGGGGGTGGCGCGTGTGCGCGATCGCCCTGGGCGAGGGCGCGGCGTCACCGCTGCTCGCCCGCGTGGTCGCCCGCACCGGCGGCTCGGTGGTCCTGGTGCGCGAGGCCGAGGGCCTCCTCGACGGGTTCGAGGAGGTCGCGGTCGAGGCCCTGGGCTACCTGCGCGCCGAGCGCGGCGGCGCGCAGGTGCAGGTCCTGCCGCACACCGACCGGCTGGCCTTCGTGTGCCGCGGCGCCGTCCTGGGGGACCTTACTCACGACGGCGAGCCGGTGGCCGCCGGCTCGATCGTCCGCACCGGGGCGGAGGTCGCCGTGGCGCTGGTCGAGGCGCCCGCGCCGGGGGCCTGGCGGGCCGAGGTGGACGGCCGCGGCGAGGTGGTGGCGCTCCTCGAGCCGCGCTTCGGGATCGAGATCGCCGCCGACGCGCCGCCCGAGCGGGTGGAGGCGGGGGCCCGCACCCCCGTCTCGGTGCGGGTGGTGGGGGACCCCGACGTCGTGAGGCGGCTCCTGCCGCGCCTCACGGTCCGGGCCTTCCTCGAGCGGGGCGGCGAGCGGGTAGGCCCCGTGCGGACCCTGCGGGCGGCGCGCTCGCCGGGCGCACAGGACGGGCCGGGTCGCCTGGTCGGGGTCCTGCAGGCGCCGCCGGTGAACGAGGAGGCGGCCCTGCGGCTGGTGGTCGAGGCGCTGGTGGTCGAGGGGGGCCGGAGCTTCGTGCTGCGGCGGACCCGGGCCCTCACCGTGGCGCCGCCGGCCCAGGCGGCGAACGCGGCGCCGAGCGCGGCGGCGGGCGCGGCGGAGCCGCCGCCGACCGCGCCCCTGCCGCCCCTCGCCCTGCACGTGCCGGCGCGGATCAGGGTGGCTCGGTGGGCGGACGGCCCCTCGGCGCCGGCGCGCCTGACCGTCGGCGGAGACCCAGCCCGGTCGGCGGCCGTCAACTGCGCGGGTCAGCGGGCCGAGGTGGCCGCCGGCGCCGCCCACACCTTCGAGCTGTCGCCGAGCACCGCCGGGCCCGTCCGCGTCACCGCCGTCTCCCCCGACGGCGCGGAGCTCGAGCGGAGCGTGGCGCTCGAGCGGCGGACCTATCGGCTCCAGGCGCCGGCGGGGGTCGCGCTCCCCTCCACGCCTGCCGGCGTGCCGGTGGACCTGCAGGCGCCGCTCCGAGTGGAAGGACCCCCCGGCGGCCCTGCGCCCGTCTTGCGCCTGGAGGTGGCGCCGCTGCGCGGCCCCGGCGGCGCGGCCCTGGCGGTCCAGGTGAGCGGCGCCCGGTTGAAGGCCGCGCCACCCGGCGACGCGCCCCCGGGCACCTACCGGGGCCAGCTCGTGATCCGGGTGGGCGGCGAGGAGGCGCTGCCGCCGCAGCGGCTGCCGGTGGCGATCGAGGTGCTCGCCGCTCCGCGCGCTCCGGCGGCGGTGGTGGTCGAGGGGAGCTGGGGGTGGGTGAGCGCGCCGGTGGAGGTCGCCTGGGGGGTGGCCGAGCCGGTGGCGATCGCGATCGAGCCCCACCCCCTCACCTCGCCCGGCGGCGCGCGCCTCGACCCGGACTTCGACCTGCGGGTCGAGCCCCTCGACGGCTGGGCCGGCGATCGTCTGGGCGCGCGGCCGCGGCGGTTCGCCCTGTCGCTGTTCCTGGGGACCGACCTGCCGGCGGGCACCTACACCGGCCGGATCCGGATTCGCGCCACGGGCGCCGGCCCCGCCCCGCTGGAGGTGCCGGTCCGCCTGGAGCTGCGCCGGTGAGGCGGGCGGGCGCCCTGGCGCTGCTGCTGGCGTTGATCCCTGCCGCGGCGCGCGCCGAGCCCGAGCCCACGCTGGCGGTGGTCGTCGACCGGTCGCGCAGCCTGCGCCACGCCGACCCGAAGGGGCGCGGCCCCCGCCTGTTGGCGCAGGCGGTCGCGCTGGCGGCGGAGCCGGGAGACCGGATCGTGCTCCTGGCCAGCGACGCCGCGGACGTGGCCGCGCCGCGACGGGTGACGGCCGACCTCGCGACCCTGCGCGGCGCCCTGGCCGACCTGCTGGCCCTGGGGCCGCCAGAGGCCGGCGCCGCCGACCTGGGGCGCGCGCTGGAGCGGGCCCTCGCCGCCACGGCGGGGGGCGGTCGCGTGGTGCTGTACGCCGACGACGACCTCAACGTTTTCGATCGCGGCGCCCCGCCTGCGGCCGCCCTCGCCCTGGCCCGGCAGGCGACGCCGCGTCCCGCCCGCGACGAGGTGAACGCCGCCGCCCGCGCGCTGCTCGCCCGGCGCCTCGGCGACGGGCGCGAGCGGGTGGTGGCCTTGCGCGCGCCGCTGCCGCCGGGCGCCGCCGCCACGCCCTTCCTGGGAGCGGTCGCTCGGGAGGTGGTCGATCTCGTCGGGGACGACGCGGCCGTCGTGGGGGCGCTCGCGGCCGCCATGGCAGGCGACCGCCGCGTTGGCCTGCAGCGCCCTGGGGGCGGGGCCCCGCTGACGCTCTCCTATCCCGCCCGGGTGTTGCTCGTCGCAGGGGAGCCGCTGGGCGAGGTGAAGGGCGGCGCCTGGCTCGACCCCGCCCGGCGCCTGTGGGTGCTCGACGCTCCCGCCGGGGCGCTCGCCCTCCCCGCAGGCGTCAGCCAGGCGCTCGTCGCGCCGCGCGTCGCCCCGCCCCCCCTCGTCGCCTATCGGCTGCGGGGCGGCGCGGTGCGGGTGGTGGCGAGGGCGGCGCCCCTCGCGCCGGGGCGGCTCGAGGCGCGCGGCGTGACCTCCCGCGCGGCCTTCCGGGAAGAGCCTCCCGCCGCGCTCCTCGCCGCCCTCCTCGCCGACGGGGGCGAGGCGGTCGAGGTGGTCACGCTGGTGGAGGAGCCCGGCGGGGCGGCGCTGGTTGCTGGCCGCGCGCGGGTGCCGGTGGTGCGGGGCGAGGTGGTGCTGCAGCCCCGCGAGCCCGCCGTCGTCGGGCGCCCGCTGACCCTCGTCGGCGCGGCCCCCGAGGGCCTGGTCGGGGAGGCGCTCCCTCTGGTGCTGCGCGACGCGACCGGCGCGCCGGCGCGGGCCCTCCTCCGCCTCGCCGAGGGGGAGCTGCGGGCCGAGCTCACGCCGCAGGCGGCGGGCCCGCTGGTGCTCGAGGCGTCGGGGCCGGTCTCGGTTCGCCTGGCGGCGCCGCTGGTGGTGGAGGCTGGCGCGCGCGCCCGCCTCTCGATCGAGC
>JAWLGW010000933.1:0-3326 GCA_041690735.1 Planctomycetota bacterium | reverse complement strand
GGATCCCGCCGGCGGCAAAAGACATGATGAACGCCGTCAGCACCGGGAGGTCCTGCAGGAACAGAAAGCCCATGCATCCGGCCGCCGGCCCCAGCAGGTACGACCCTGCCACCATGGCCACCAGCGCCGCGATCCACACCCCCAGCAGCCCGCCCAGCATGTCGGGCGCCCACAGCACCCCCCGGTCCGCCAGCCAGTAGCCGCCGGCCGCGCCCAGGCCCAGCGGCAAGGTGAGCGCGCCGCCCGCGAACAGCAGCCGGCCGGCGAGGCGGCGCGCGCGATCGCGGTCGGACGGGGGAGGAGGAGACGGCGGAGGGACGGGCTCGGCATCGCTCATGGAGCGCAGGCTATCGCCTGCGCCCTGCCGAGCGCCAGGCCGTGCCTGTTCGCCCGCCGCCGATACGCGCCGGCCTCCCCCGAGCGGGCGCCCGGGCGCGCACACCGGCCCGCCGCCAGGCGATACGCTCGGACGGCGACAGACGGCGCGCCAGCGAGCGTCGACACGCGACATGAGCGACCCCCCCTCTCCTGTGCCGCCGCCTCCGGCCTGGCTCGACACCTGGCGCGCCGTGGTGGCCGAGCGATGCTCCGAGTGCGACCAGGTGTGGGAGGACGCCGCGGAGGCCCGCAAGGACGCGGGCTTCGCCGCGGTGGCCCTGCTGTCGCTGGTGCCGGTCCTGGCCCTGCTCGGGGTGACGCTGGCGAGCCGCGCCTCCACGCCGACGGTCGAGGCGCAGGTGATCGACGCGCGGATCGGCACCGAGCAGCGCGCCGGACGCGCCGAGCGGACGTTCGGGCTGCTCGAGGTCCGCTACACGTATGCCGGCCGCGGCCACGAGGCGCAGGTCCGGCAGCCGGGGTCCAGCCGCGACCTGGAGCGCGCGCAGGCGTTCGTCGCCGCTCGCCCCGTCGGCAGCGCGATCGCCCTGCAGGTCTCCCCCGACGCCCCCGAGGAGCCGCGCCTCCCCACCCCCCTGAGCGGCTGGTGGGTGTTCGGCCTGGCCCTGCTGGCCTACTGGCTGGTGGACGGCGTCGACACCCTGGCCGGGAGCCTGCAGCGCCGCCGCGTCCACCTGGCCGAGCACCTCGCGCCGCGCCAGTCGCGCGCCCGCTTCGACCACGACCCGGCGCTGGTGCGCTGGCGGCTCCTCGGCCCCTGCCTGCACCCGGTCCCGCACCTGGGCGGGCTGCTGCTGTTCGCCGGGCTGGGGCTGGTCGCCTGCCTCGCCTCCCGCCCCTCGCCCGGGTGGTGGGCGCTGCCGGCGGTCTGGTCGCTGGCCGCGGTCGTGGGCGGGCGGCGGCTGCTCGACGAGGTGCGCGCCTTCCACCGCTTCCGCAACGCCGTGGCCCGCCTCGAGGCGCCGGCCGGCTTCGCGCCGGGGCGGACGTACACCGTCGCGCTGGTCGGGGCCGCAGCGCGCCCCGCCGACCTGCGGGTGGCGCTGGAGTATCGCGAGGAGGCTCCCGACGACGACTGGGACGGGGACGGAGACGGGGTGTGGGAGGGGGCCGCCACGGCGATCGCGCCGGCCGCGATCGACGGGCTGCCGGGGAGCGCGCGGGTCACCTTCACCTTGCCGGTCGCGGCCCCCGCGCCGCACCTGCGGGGTGAAGCGCGCCGGCAGTGGACGCTGCGCGTCGAGCAGGGCCGCGCGACGGTGTACTTCGACCTCGACTTCGCCCCCGAGCCGCCGCCGCCGCCGCGTCCGCCGCGACCGTTCCCCGACGCCGCCCGCTGGCTGGAGGAGACGCGCGCGAAGCTCGGTCCCGCGCCCCGCGACGGCGAGGCGCTGCGAGGCCTCTCGGCCGTGCGCCCCGAGTGGATGGAGGAGAACGACCGGCTGCTCGCCGCGTACCGCGAGCAGCGCCTGCTGCTGCGCTACGGACGCGTGGTGTGGGGCTTCCTGGTCCAGGCGAACGAGCAGCTGTTCCAGCCCGGCGAGGTCGACTGCCCCGCCGACTTGATCTACGCCCTCGACCCCTCCTGGGACGGGCGCCTGGGGGAGCTGGCCGCCGTGGCCGACCGCCTGTTCGCCACCAAGGGCAGCCCGGTCGACCGCCTCTCGCAGGCGCTGGCCGACGAGCACGTGCGGCTCATGCGCTACCCGCTGCCCGAGTGGCTGCTGGCGGAGGAGGCCGCCTACAACGCCGCCGTCATGGTGATCCGCGCCCACCTGCCGGACGGCGTCCTGCAGCGGCGGTTCGTGCCGCTGCTGGTGGATCCGGACAAGACCGAGGTCGCCCTGATCCTGCCCGCCCGCTTCTGGAGCGAGGGCCTCCTGGCGGCCTGGCGGGGCGAGGGAGGGCAGTCATGAGCGACGCCCTGCTGGAGGCCATGCGTGAGCGTCACCGCCAGGGGGAGACCCTGGCCGCGCACCAGGAGGGCGTCGCCGCCTTCGGGCCGCTCGAGCGCTGGCCCGGCCCGGCGGGCCTGGCCCTCGCCGAGCGGATCGCGCGGGCGCTGGGCGCGCCGCGCAAGGCCTGCGCCCTCGCCCTAGTCTCGGGCCGCCGGGCGCCCGGCGACTGCCTGGCGCAGACCGAGCTCGGCTACGGCCTCCTCGAGCGCCGGGGCCCTTGGGCCGCCTGGGAGCACGTGCGCGCGCGCGACGGCCGCCTGGAGGGCGCGGCGGACGAGCAGGCCGGCTGGGCGACGCTGGGCGCCCGCGCGCTCACCTACCTGCGCGACGCCGAGCGGGCGGAGGCCTGGCTCGACCGCGCGCAGGCGGCGGCGCCCGACGACCCGCGCCCGGCGTTCGGCCGGGCGGTCCTGCGCCAGGTGCAGGACCGGTGGGAGGAGGCGCTCGACCTGGGGCGCGGTCTGCTGGCGCGGGCCCCCCGCCACCGGGGCGCGCACCGCCTCGTCGCCTCGCTGCTGATCGACCTCGGCCGCCGCGAGGAGGCCGCCGCCGCGCTGGCAGAGGCGACCGCCGGGCTGGAGGACGCGCGCCTCCAGGCGCTGTACCTGACGCTGCTGCTGGAGGAGGGACGCGCGGAGGAGGCCGAGGCGGCGATCGCGCGCTACCAGGCGATCACGCCGCTGCTCGAGCCGGCGGGCCAGCGGTGGCTCGCCGGCCGCCGCTCCGAGCTGGCCTACGCCCGGGGGGACCGCGCCTCCGCGGCGACCCTGGCCCGCGAGGCCGGCGGGGAGGCCTGGGAGGCGATCGCCACGGCGCTGGAGGCGGCTGGCGAGGACCCGCCGCGGGTGCTCCTCGACGTGCCCCCGGTGCGCCAGCACGAGGACACCTGCGCGCCCGCGACCCTGACGTCGCTGCTGCGCTACTGGGGCGCTGCGACCGAGCACACCGAGGTCGCGCGGGCGATCTGCT
>JAWLGW010000932.1:0-3329 GCA_041690735.1 Planctomycetota bacterium | reverse complement strand
CTCCGCGACGGCGCGCGCTGCTCCCCCTTCACAGGAGGAGACCGCTGCTGCCGAAGAGTCCGCGCGCGCCGCCGCTCCGCCCACCTCGCGCGAGTGCTTGGTTCGGGAAGACACTTGTGCAGCCCCTGCCGGCCAGGCCGCACTCGCGCGAGGTGCTCCGAAACGCCGGCGTCTTGGGACGCCCCCTCCTCGGGTCATGCCGCGCCTCCTCGCGAAGCCCCTGCCGGCCAGGCCGCGCTCGCGCGAGGTGCTGCGAGTCGCTGGCGTCCAGCGGAGACCAAGCTCCCTCGCGTCATGCCGCGCCTCCTTGGCCGCCCGCGGGGCAGGGGCTGCTGAGCACCACCAGGGCGTGGGCGGCGACGCGGTAGGCGCGCGTCGCCGGCCCGCCCTCGGCGCCGCCGTGGGGGGCGCCGGTGTCGATCCGCAGGGTCCAGGCCTCGCCCACCTCGAGGGTCGGCAGCGTGAACTCCTGCGCCCCGCCGCTGCCGTTGAGGAGCAGCAGCAGGGTGTCGCCGCAGAACCGCCGCCCCCGCTCGTCGGTGACGTCGCTGGAGCGCCCGTCGATCCGCACCGCCAGGCAGTGGCGCCGTCCGTCGATCCAGTCGCCGCGGGTCATCTCGGCGCCGTCGGGGCGTAGCCAGGTCAGGTCCTTGGTGCCCTTGGGGGAGATCGGCTCCCCGTCGAAGTGCGCCCGTCGCCACAGGACCGGCTGCTCGCGCCGCAGCTGGATCGCCCGCCGGGTGAACTCGAGCAGCGACCGCTGGCGGGGCGTGAGGTCCCAGCGCATCCAGCTGGTGCGGTTGTCCTGGCAGTAGGCGTTGTTGTTGCCGCGCTGCGTCCGCCCCACCTCGTCACCCATGAGCACCATGGGGATCCCCTGGGAGCAGAGCAAGGTCGCCAGCAGGCTGCGCGTCACCCGCTCGCGGACCGCCTCCACCGCCGGGTCGTCGGTCTCGCCCTCGACGCCCCAGTTGCGGCTGTAGTTGGCGTCGGTCCCGTCGCGGTTCCCCTCGCCGTTCGCCTCGTTGTGCTTGCGCTCGTAGCGGACGAGGTCGTGCAGGGTGAAGCCGTCATGGGCGGTCACGTAGTTGATGCTCGCCGACGGCGTGCGGGGGCGGTCGCCGCCGTACAGGTCGCTGCTGCCGGTCAGGCGCGAGGCGAGCTCGCCCAGGACCCCGCCGTCGCCGCGCCAGAAGCGGCGGACGGTGTCGCGGTACTTGCCGTTCCACTCCGCCCACCCGGCGGGGAACCCGCCCACCCGGTAGCCCCCCTCGCCGAGGTCCCACGGCTCGGCGATCAGCTTCACCCGCGACAGGACCGGGTCCTGCTGCACCACGGCGAAGAAGCCGTCCGCCGCGCGCACGGCGCCGTCGCTGGCGCGGGCCAGGGCGGGGGCCAGGTCGAACCGGAACCCGTCGACGTGCATCTCCTCCACCCAGTAGCGCAGGCTGTCCATGACCAGCTGCAGGCCCCGGGGGTGGTCGGTGCGGACCGTGTTGCCGCAGCCGGTGGCGTCTCGGTAGATCCGGGGCTCGTGCGGGCGCACGTGGTAGTAGGCGAGGTTGTCGATCCCGCGGAAGCACAGGGTCGGGCCCAGGCGGTCGCCCTCGGGGGTGTGGTTGTAGACGACGTCGAGGAGCACCTCGATCCCCGCCCTGTGCAGCTCGCGCACCATGGTCTTGAACTCGCTCACCTGCTGGCCGAGGGGAGCGGTGGCGAAGCGGGCGTCGGGGGCGAAGAAGCCGATCGAGCTGTAGCCCCAGTAGTTGGAGAGGTCCTTGCGGACCAGGTGGTGCTCGTCCGCCGACTGGTGCACCGGGAGCAGCTCGACGGCGGTCACCCCCAGCCCCCGCAGGTGCTCGATCACCGGGGGCGCGCACAGGCCGAGGTAGGTCCCGCGGTGGGGCTCGGGCACCTCGGGGTGCAGCGCCGTCATGCCCTTGACGTGGGCCTCGTAGATCACGGTCTGGTGCGCGGGGACCCGCGGGGGAGCGTCGCCCTGCCAGTCGAAGGAGGGGTCGACCACCAGGCACTTGGGCGTCACCGGCGCGCTGTCGCGGGTGTCGAGCACCAGGTCCTCGCCCCGCTCGGGGCCGCGGTGGCTCAGCGGGTAGGCGAAGTGCTCGTCCCGCAGGCGCAGGCGCCCGGCGATCGCCCGGGCGTAGGGGTCGAGCAGCAGCTTGTGGGGGTTGAACCGCAGCCCCCGCTCGGGCCGGTACGGGCCATGGACGCGGTAGCCGTACTGCTGCCCCGGGCCGACGCCCGGCAGGTACACGTGCCACACCTGGTTCTCGCGGGCGCGGACCGGCACCCGCCGCTCGCCTCGCTCGTCGAACAGGCACAGCTCGACCGCCTCGGCGTCCCCCGAGAAGAGGGCGAAGTTGGTGCCCTCCCCGTCCCAGGTCGCGCCCAGGGGAGCGGGCTGGCCCGGCCAGGACTCGATGGCTCCCCCGCTTCTGTCGCCCGAGGCCGCCGCGCTCACCCGCGGGCGAACTCCGTCACCGCCTCGATCACCCGCGCGCGGTGCGCCTCGCTCAGCTCGGGGAACATGGGCAGCGAGATCGCCTCCTGCGAGGCGGCCTCCGCCTGGGGCAGGTCGCCTTCGCGATAGCCCGAGGCGGCGAAGCACTGCTGCAGGTGGAGGGGCAGCGGGTAGTACACCCCGCAGCCGACGCCCGCCGCCTGCAGGTGATCCCGCAGGGCGTCGCGCCGCTCGGCCCGCACGGTGTAGAGATGGTGGACCGACGTCACCCCCTCTCCGGGCGGGTCGAGGGGGCGGATCCCGGGCAGGCCGCTGAGGGCCTCGTCGTAGGCCCGCGCGTGGCCGCGGCGGGCCTCGTTCCAGGCCTCGAGGTGGGGGAGCTTGACCCGCAGCAGCGCCGCCTGCAGCTCGTCGAGGCGGCTGTTCCAGCCCACCTCGGCGTGAATGTACCGGACGCCCTCGCTGGCCTGGCCGTGCACCCGCAGGCGGCGCATGCGGGCCGCGAGGTCGGGGTCGTTGGTGGTGATCAGGCCGCCGTCGCCGCAGCCGCCCAGGTTCTTGGTGGGGTAGAAGCTGAAGGCCGCGGCCGCGCCGAAGGCGCCGCAGCGCCGTTCGCCGACCCCCGCGCCGATGGCCTGGCAGGCGTCCTCGACCAGCGGGACCCGGTGCTCCGCCAGCAGCGGCTCGATCGCGTCGTAGCGGCAGGGGCGGCCGAACAGGTCGACCGCGATGACGGCCGCCACTCGCCGGCCCTCCCGGGGCTCGCGCAGCACCCCGTCGTCGTCGCGGGCGCACCGGTCCAGGAAGGCCGCCAGGGAGGCGGGGTCCATGTTGAGGGTGCCCGGCT
>JAWLGW010000931.1:0-3330 GCA_041690735.1 Planctomycetota bacterium | reverse complement strand
GCCTCGAAGGTCGCCGCGGGACGGTTGAGCACGTTGCCAAACGGGTCGCGGGGGGCCTCCAGGAAGTAGGCCACGAAGGTGACGACGTCGGGCCCGCTCCCGTAGCGGTCGAGGTCGAGCGGCACCGCGCGGGTGTTGGTGAGGGTCAGCACCGAGTTGCGGCCGCCGGCGCCGTCCGACCAGCCGGCGGTGCCGCCCACCGGCGCCAGGGCGTCGATCGGCCCCACCGCCCCGTCGCTGGAGTCGCCGCGCGCGTCGAGGGCCTTGAGCTCCACCGTGGTGGGGTCGGGGCTGAGGGACATGTCGAAGGCGAACCGCACCTGCAGCTTGCCGGGCGGGATCGCGCCGCGACCGGCCGGGTCGACGGCGGTCTCGGCGATCGTGACCTCGAGGTCGAAGGGCACCGCCCACACCGGGTTGGTGAGGCAGCGCGCCCCCGCCGCCGACTGGGTGCGCGGGTCCTCGGTGTAGGCGCCCAGCTGCAGGGCGGTCGGAGCCAGGATCCGCCCCTCCTCGGCGGGGTCGAGCCGCTCCTCGAGGTCCCGCCCCGCCCCGGCCGCGGCCAGCTCGCCGCGCGGCTCGAGGAAGGGCGCCCCCGAGGGCTTGATCCCCAGCGGGTTGGGGTCGCCGGCGCTGGTGCGATACACCGCCACGTGCTGCACGTCGCCGAACTCGGGGGTGGAGGCGTAGCGGTAGCGCACCCGCGCCCCCTCCGAGTCGCGCCGCACCAGGGCGGTGCCCCGCCCGTCGAAGGCGCCGCCGCCGCCGATCCGCCCGTCGGCGTCCTCGAACGCCGGCGCGCGGTCGTGCCACCGCAGCGCCTCGCCGTCGAAGCGGTCCTCCGCGTCGAGCGAGAAGGTGACGATCGGGCCGTCGGTCAGCACCGCGTTGCCGTCGAGCATGGCCTCGAAGGCGCGCTCCTCGGGCGACGCGGCCGGCTCCTGCAGGGCGGGCAGGGCGTAGGTGAGGGCCTTGCCGAACGCGCTCCCGTCGACGGTGAACGTGGACTTGAAGCCCACGATCGTGGCGAGGCGGTCCTCGGTCCAGTTGAAGTCGCCGTGCGCGTCGCTGCCGGCGTTGATGAACACCTTCCGCGGGAAGCGCACCCCGCGGTCCCCCGCCAGCTCGTAGTCCATGAGGCGCGACAGGTCCGCGTGCCAGGCCGCCAGGCCGCTATACAGGGTCTCGTCCCAGTCGGGGTTCCCCTGGGTGAAGGTCGAGTCGGCCCAGGGGTTGAGGGCGTCCCACTCGATCTTGCTCTTGGGGAGGCTGCGCCGGCCGAAGTGGCCGTTCCACACCTGCAGCCCCTTGGTGATGAAGTCTCGCCGGTTGCTGAGGACGACCCGGTCGTGCCGGGTGAGGGGGTCGCGCTCGAACGCCGCCTCGAAGTGCTCGTCCTTCCAGGCGTTGACGCCGTCGAACGGGTGGGCGGCGAACAGGGCGGCGTGCTCGTTCTCGACGCGGTTCGACTTGGCGAGCCGCAGGATCACGTCCCGCAGCGTCACGTCCGCCCAGCCGTCGCCGAGGGCGCGGGCGAAGGTGCTCCCCCCGTGCCAGGGCCCCTCCACGTGCTCGGCCCGGTAGCTGAGCAGGTGCGCGCCGGTCGGCAGGCTGATGAAGCTGACCGGATTGCTGGAGGCGAAGGTGACCTCCTCGCCGCGGGTCACACCGAACAGCTGCCCCATGCGCTCCCACTCGGTGGCGCCGTTCGACGCCGCCACCGAGGTGGGGCCGAAGGGGGGGCGGTCGCGCAGGGAGTCGCCGCCGTTGAGGAAGGCGTTGTGGTCCGTCGTGATCAGCCGGTCGCGGACCGCGTCGGGCGCGTCGATCATGCCCAGCGCGTAGGCCGCCTCGCCCAGCATGGGCAGCGGACCGCCCCAGGCCTTGCGTGGCGCCAGCAGGTCGAACGACTGGCTCTGGTACCACTCGGCCATGGTGTGCACGTGGGCGTCGTAGTACACCCCGCCCTCGGGCGCCTGCGGCCGCGGCTCGGCCGCGAACCGGACCCGCAGCACCTTGCTCGCGTCTCCCTGGCGGGTGGTGCGAAAGGCCCACAGGAAGCGGCGCCGGTTGGTCCACTCCACCGCGACGTCCACGAACACGTCCTGGTCGCTCGAGAGGGTCGGGGCCACCCCGAAGGCGTCGCGCGGCAGACGGAGCACCGTGTAGTGGCCCGGCTGGTGCAGGCGCCCGTGCCGGAACACCCGCGGGTCGGGCGCGCCGTTGCGCAGGATCACCTGCCCCATCTCGTCGAGGAGCTGCAGGCCCGCGGGCGCTTGGGTGGTGCCGCCGCGCTCGTCGGCGAAGACCAGGGCCCCGGCGCCGAGGTTGCCGGGGAGGGCCTGGTCGCGGCTGCGCACCGTCACCCGGTCGAGCTGCACGTAGGTGTTGCTGGCGAGGTCCCCCTTCTCGGGCACGAACAGCAGCAGCGGCAGGTACGGCCGCGCCGGCGCGAGCCGCCAGGGCGAGTCGACGATCACGTTCATCTCGCCGCTCTGCTGGTACTGCGTCCGCAGCGGCGCCTCGCCCCGGGCCAGCCGACCGTGCAGCTCCACGTCGAGGGCGGCGGCGTCGTCGCGGGGGCTGTCGTCGGGGGCGCGCCCCACGAAGCGCACCTCCAGGGGCTGGATCGGGTGGTCGGGGTCGTGCAGCTCGAGCAGCGCCCCGGGGGCGAGGGCGAACCGCAGGCGCCGCGCGTCGCCGGCCGCCAGCGGCGCCACCTCGGCCTGGGCCAGCACGGCCTCGCCCAGGCGGACCTCGACGGCGGCCGCCTCGGCCCGGTGGCCGCGGCCCTCGATCACCGCCTCGAGGTCGAGGCCCCCCTCGGGGGTGGCGCGGCCCACCAGCGCCGCGATCGCGAGGTCGCGCACCTCCTGGGCGGTCGGCTGCAGGACCGAGCGAGCCGAGGCGCCCGGAAGCACCCACTCCACCTCGGCCGGCGCGCGCAGGTCGGGCGCCACCAGCCGGCAGGACAGCTCGACGCTCGCGCCCGGGGCGAGGGCCGGCGCAGCCACCGTCGCGACCTCCCGACCGTCGACCCGCAGCGACACCTCGCCGGCGAGGGTGGGGCGGAGCCCCCGGTTGTCGAGGCGGGCCCGCGCCACCACCAGGTCGCCCGGACGCGCTCGGGCCGGCAGCAGGCGGGCGTCGCCCAGGGCGGCCTCGGGGGCGCGCTGGCGCAGGCGGCGCAGGAGCGCGGCGGCGTCCAGCGGACCCGCCGGGAAGGCCCGCGCCAGGTCGGCGTCCTCCGCGGTGAGAGGGAGCGGACGGCGCGCCGCCAGCAGCGCCGCGCGCACCTCGCCCGGGGCGAGGTCGGGCGCCAGCCGGCGG
>JAWLGW010000930.1:0-3337 GCA_041690735.1 Planctomycetota bacterium | reverse complement strand
GGCAGCAGGTCGGGCGCGTCGGGCTCGAGGACCTCGCCCCACTCCCCGACGGGCTCGACAGCGACCAGCAGCGCCGGGTCGTCCGCCAGCCGATACGTCAGCTTCCAGGGCCGCCGGTCGCGTGGGCCGCTCTTGCCGAACAAGCCCAGGACCGGAGCGTTCTCCACGGCACCGTGCCGGGTGATCACCACCAGACGCTCGCCCCGAGGGCGCTCTCCGCTCGGGCCGACCGGCTCCAGCCAGGCGCGCAGGGGATCGCTGAAGGTGGCCCGCGGGAACCGGGCGCTGTCTCGAGCGCTCATGGTGAAGCAGCCGGGCGCGGAGAGGCACGCGACGGCGCCGCCGAGCGCGGCGACCGCCACCCGGACCGCGCTGGCCCTCACAGCGGGGCGTACTCCGCGTCGGTGGCGATCGCCTGCTGCATGTCCGCCAGCGCCTCGTCGACGCCGCGCACCGACAAGCCGGCCGCCCGCAGCTTCGAGGTGTCGAGCGCGGCCTCCAGGGGGCGGGCGGCCTTCTGGTTCAAGGCAGAGGTTCGCAGGTACTCGATCGCCTCCCCGTCCAGGTCGTACGCGGCGCACACTCGGCGGGCGAAGGCGCCGCGGTCCAGCGCGTCCGGCCCCGCCACGTGCCAGGTGCCCCGGGCGCCCTGGTCGATCAGGCCGAGCGTCGCGTTGGCCACGTCGGGGCCGTAGCTGGGGCTGGCCACCTGATCGGTCGGCACCCGGAACGGCTGCCCCTCACGGAGCCGCCGCACCAGCTGGTAGACGAAGTTCTTTCCCTGCCGCTCGGGGCCGTACACCGTGGTGGTCCGCAGGATCAGGTGGTCGGCGCCCAGCGCCCGCACCTGCTCCTCCATGGCGGCCTTGGCGCAGCCGTAGGCGCTGAGCGGCGCCACCGGCGCGTCCTCGGCGTACGGCCCGGCGGTCCCGTCGAACACGTAGTCGGTGGAGTAGATCGCGAACAGGGCCCCCTGCTCGGCGGCCGCCCGGGCGACCCCGACCGGGAGGTCGCAGTTGAGCCGCCGCGACTTGTCGGGGTCGTCCTCGCAGCCGTCGACCCAGGTCCACCCGGCGGAGACGATCACCACGTCCGGCCGTACATCGAGCAAGGCCGCGCGGAGCGCGGCCTCGTCCTCGAGGTCGACCCGGACCAGGCCGGGGACCGGATGGGTGCCGTAGGTGCCGACGGCGGTGTGGCCGCCAGCGGCGAGGAGACGGAGGAGGTGCCCTCCGATCTGCCCCGACGCGCCGACGACCAGCGCCCGCATTCGGTTAGACGGACGCTTCCTGCTCGGCGCCCACGAAGCCCAGGATGGCCCGCTGCGCCGAGTTGCCCAGCTGGATCTTGCTGGTCCGCAGCACGCGCAGGTAGCCGCCCGGCCGGTCGAGGTACCGCGGCGCGATCTCCTCGAACAGGGTGCGCACGGCGTCGGCGTCGCTGAGCCGGCTCATGGCCTCGCGGCGGTAGTGGACCGCCTTGGCGAGGTGCTGCTGCACGGCGGGGGGGAAGTCCTTGAACTTCTTCCGCTCGCGCTCCTTGAACGGCTTCTCCTTGTCGCCCTCGTGCTGCTGACGCAGCTCCTCGATCGTGGAGCCGTTGGCGTCCGCCGCCTTCTGCAGCTCGCGGTAGCCCTTGATCCCGATCGTGATGCACCGCTCGGCGAAGGGCTTGACCCACTTCGCCTTGGTGATCGTGGTGAAGATGAACTCGCGGTCCGTCTCACCGAACTGCTCGAACAGGGCGATGGTCAGGTTGCGCGCCAGAGCGGTCCGCTCCTCCGCGCGACGACTGAGCCGCTTGCCCGCGATCTTGTGCCTCACAGCGCCTCTCCTGGCGTCCTATCGGTTCGCCAGCACCGCGTCGACTTCCTCGGCCATACCGAGGCGCAGCCCACGCTCGTGCAGCTTCTTCTCGATCTCCTTCAGCGTCACCCGGCCGAAGTTGCGCATCTTGACCAGGTCGTCGGTCTTCATGCGGCACAGCTCGCCCAGGGTGCGAATGTTCTCCGCCTCCAGGCAGTTGGCCGCGCGCACCGACAGGTCCAGCTCGCTGACCGGCAGCATGAACTGCTGGTAGAGCGCCTCCTGGTCCGCCGTCTCGGTGACGCGCTCCTCGGGCATCTCCTCCTCACCGAACTCGGGCTTCAGCTCGCGCCCCAGCTCGAAGAAGTGGATGAACGGGTTGAGGTGCTTGCGCAGGATCTTGGCCGCCTCGACCAGCGCGTTCTCCGGGGTGACGGTGCCGTCGGTCCACACCTCGAGGATCAGCTTGTCGTAGTTGGTCAGCTGGCCCACGCGGGTGTACTCCGTCTTGTAGCGCACGCGCTTGACGGGCGAGAAGAACGACGCCACCGGGATCACGCCGATCTCCTGATCGACGCCCGGCTGGTTCTCCTCGGCGGTGCGGTAGCCGCGGCCCCGCTCCACATGGATCTCGGCCTTGAGGTGGGCCTCTTCGGTGATCCGCGCGATGTGGAGGCCGGGGTTCACGACCTCCACCGTGTGGTCGTGCTCGAGGTCACCCGCGGTGATCTCGCCCTGCTTGGTGGTGTCGAGGCGGAGGGTCGCCCGGTGCGTGCCCGGCGTCAGGCGGACGAGCAGCTCCTTGAGGTTGAGGATGATGTCCGTGACGTCCTCGTAGACGCCAGGGATCGCGGTGTACTCGTGATCCACGCCCTCGAACTTGACGTGAGTCACCGCCGCCCCCTCCAGGGAGGAGAGCAGGACCCGCCGCAGACCGTTGCCGACCGTGATCCCGAAGCCGCGCTGGAACGGCTCCGTGAGGAACTTGGCGTAGGTATCGGTCCGGGTCTCTTCCTCGACCTGAATCTTGGTCGAGAGCTCGAATCCGCGCCAACGAACGCGCATCGCCATACCAAACGACCTCTCAAGTTGGGACAGGCACCGCGGCAAGGGCCCAGGACGCCGCGGCTCCGTTTCTTTTTCCCGCCGGAGGACGAGGGCGCTCGCCTCTCCACGCTGCTGTGGCGAGACCGCGCCCTCGCACCGACGAACGTTCTTGAATCACCCTCGGGCGGCCGTCGCCGCCGCGCACTTCCGAGCTCGCTGCTACTTGGAGCAGAACTCGACGATCAGCTGCTCCTGGAGGTCGATGGACGCCTCGTCGCGCTTGGGGAGCTGACCCACCTTGCCGGTGTACTCGCCCGGCTCGACGCTGAGCCAGGCCGGGACGTCGCGGTGCTTCGTCGAGTCGACCGTGGTCTCGATCATATTCTTCGACTTCTCTCGGTCGATCACCGTGAACTCGTCACCGGCGCGGACGCGGAACGAGGGCGACTTGCAGCGGCGCCCGTTGACCAGGATGTGGACGTGGA
>JAWLGW010000929.1:0-3339 GCA_041690735.1 Planctomycetota bacterium | reverse complement strand
GAGCTCGAAGGTGGTGCGGCCGACGCCGCAGCCGAGGTCGACCAGCGGGCCCGCCCCGACGTCCCCGGCCAGCTCGAGGCCCCGGGACAGCAGGCGGGTCAGCGCGCCGGGCGCGGGGGCGCCCGGCGCCGTGACCTCGGCCGGGTCGAGGTCGCCGTAGTGGTCCCAGGCGTAGCTGCTGAGGTGCTGCCGGGTCACGTCGACCGCGCTGCCCGGCCCGCAGCAGTCGCCGATCAGGCTCTCGAGCAGCGGGTCGAGGTCGTCGCGCCACAAGAGCTCGAGGGCGTGGTGGGTGACGTAGGTGCGCAGGTCGGCGTGGACGATCGGCACCCCGTCCACGATCGGGAACTCCATGAGGCAGGCGGGGCAGCCGAGCGCCCCCTGCACCACGTGCTCGCCCTCCTCGCGGACCACCTGCTGCAGGGCGAGGGGCGCCTCGCTCCCGTCGGCGCGGCGGCAGCGGGGGCACAGCGGCTTCAGGCGCTCGAGGTGGCCGCGCCGCAAGGCGCCCTCACCCGCCGATCATGACGGTGGGGCAGCCGGGGCCGATGATCTTGCCCACGGGACCCGGGATCGGCGCCACGCAGGAGGGGTGGGAGGTCAGGTCGTTGAGGCGCGCCGCCGGCATCCCGGCGATCTTCACCGTCATGGAGCCCTTGCTGATCATGCCGGGGCCGCCGGGGACGCAGGGGACCATCATGCAGGGGGCGCTCTGGTCCATGACCCGCGCCGCCGGGCTGCCGCCGATCAGGACGGTGGGCGCGCCCTTGATGATCGGCAGGGGCATGCCCGGGTGGGGCGCCGGCGTGGGGGTGGGCCCCGGGGGGTGGATCGGGGCGTGGCAGTGGGGCGCGTCCTGCTTGATGTTGTCGCCCATGCGGGCTGCGGGTTGTCCCATGCGTCTCCCCTACTTCCGCCGCTTGATGCCCAGGCCGGTGGTCGCCTTCTTGGGCCTCTCCGCGGCCGTGGCCTCGTCGGCGGTCGCCTCAACCACCGGGCGGCCGTCGTCCTGGAACACGATGTAGAAGAACCAATCCCCGATCAGGTTGTAGGGCGCGTCCACCACGAAGCCCTCGTCGGTCAGCTTGGGCTGCCGGTTGGGGCCGGGCTGAATGAAGGTCCAGTCCTTGGTGAAGGTGGGCGGCCCGTCGGGGTAGGCGGGCAGGGTGAACAGCACGTAGCTGGGCCGCCAGCCGATGTGGATGTTCCGCTCGGGCCGCCCGTCGCCCATGTAGCGCCCGTGGGTCCGCTCGAGCTCCCACAGGCGCTCGGGCAGCGTCTCCACCAGGTCGGGGCGCACCCGGAAGAAGTTGAGCAGCAGCACGGCGCACTCGTCGTTGCCGAGCTTGCCCCGCACCTTGGCGAGCGGGTCGGGGGGGCCTTCGGGGGCGGCCGCGTCGTCGCCGGCCTGAGCGGCCGCGTCGGGCTTGCTCCGCCGCTTGATTCCCAGGCCGCTGCCGCCGCCCGAGTCCTCGCCCGCGTCCTTGGCGGCCTCGTCGCCCCCCTTGCTGCGCCGCTTGATCCCCAGCCCGGTGCCGCCGCCGGAGCCGCCGCCAGCGTCCTTGGGCGCGGCGTCCTCCCCCTGGGCGTCCGGGGTGGGCTTGCGCCGCTTGATCCCCAGGCCGGCGACCGCCGCGGGTGCGGCCGGCCCCTCGGACGCCGTCGCGGCGTCCGCCTCCGGTGATGCGGCCTCGCCGTCGGCGCCACGCCGCCGCGTGACCCCCAGGCTCTTGAGCACGTTGCCGCGCGCGTCGGCGTCGGCCATCGAGTCCCATCCCCGGCCCGCCACGGGCCGGCCGGCGTCAGTTGATGTTCACCATGCCGCCCTTGAGGGTCAGCGTCATGCTCCCCTTGACCTCCGCCGTCGCGCCCTGCGCGCTGAACGACTGCGACCCCTTGGCGGTCACGCTCATGCCGTCGATCGTCACGCTCTGGCTGGCCTTGACGTCGCAGCTGCTGCCGGCCTTGATCGAGAAGTTCTGGCTCGCCTTCTGGGTGACGTTGGCGCCCGACTTGATCGTGATGTCCTTGCCGGCGTCGATGTCGAAGGTCGTGCCGGCCTCGAACTTGGTCAGCTTGCCGCTCGTGACCAGCAGCTCCTTGCCGGCGTCGATCTTGATGTTCTCGGCGGCCTTGAGGTGAATGTCCTTGGCGCTGTTGATGAAGATCAGGTTCTCCGAGGTGTGGATCTCGATCCAGTTCTCGCCGGTCTTGTCGGCGATCGCGATCATCTCCTTCCCCTTCTTGTCGTCGAAGGCGATGGTGTGCCCGGAGCGGGAGACGATCGTGCGCAGGTCGTTCTTCTTGCTGGTGCCGGCGAACTCGCCGGCGACGTTCGACTTGCCCTTGGGGTCGGGCTTGTCCTGCCCGTTGTAGAGCGAGCCGAGCACGTAGGGGAAGCGGACGTCGCCGTGCTCGAAGCCGACCAGCACCTCGTCGTCGACCTCGGGGATGAAGAAGAAGCCGCGGTCGGGGCCGGCCATGGGCTGGACCACCCGGGCCCACCACGACTCGACCTCGTCGGACAGCCAGGGGAACTTGACCTTCACCCGGCCGAGGTCCTCGGGGTCCTGGTTGTTGGTGACGAGCCCGATCACGAAGCCGTGGATCTTGCTGGCCTGAGCCTCGCGGTCCCGTCCCTGCGACAGGATGTCGATGATCGATTCCATGCCCGTCTCCGCGGCCGGCCTGGTGAGGCAGGGCCTTCGAGGTCCTAACGTTAGCACACGGGACGGGGTGGTTTAACTCGGTTGCCGAGTTGAGGTTGGCGGACCCTGTCGTGCCCGTGCCCGTGCCCGTGCCCGTGCCCGAAAGCCTTGCGGGCACGGGCACGGGCACGTGGGAAGAAGCCCCCACACTCGCCCGGACGTCGGCTATAAGGTCTGGCCAGAAAAGAGCTGTTAGCCGTTAGCAGTTAGCAGTTAGCGCTGCGTGCCGCTCACCTATCCCAGCTAACCGCCAACAGCTAGCTACTCAGGGACCCCTCCATGAGCGCTTCCCACCCCTATCGCACCCACACCTGCGGCCAGCTGCGCCGCGAGCACGTCGGTCAGACCGTCCGGCTCAGCGGCTGGGTGTTCCGCAAGCGCGACCAGAAGCACCACGTGTTCATCGACCTCAGGGACCACCACGGCCTGACCCAGCTGGCCTTCACCGAGGAGCAGGCCGAGGCCCTCGAGGTGGCCCGGGCGGTCCACCCCGAGAGCGTGGTCGTCGCCGACGGCGAGGTCGTGGCCCGCGAGAAGGCGAACGACAAGCTGCCCACCGGCGAGGTGGAGATCCGGGTCACCCGGCTGGTGGTCGACTCCCCCTGCGAGAGCCTGGACGGCAAGCTGCAGG
>JAWLGW010000928.1:0-3345 GCA_041690735.1 Planctomycetota bacterium | reverse complement strand
GCGGCTCACCCCACGCACCCGCACCTCGGGGAGGGGCAGCTCGAGCTCTCCGGCGCTGTCGAGGGCCAGGCGCCGGGCCAGGTGGAGCTGCAGCGAGGCGCTGCCCGTGAGGGCGGTGCCGAGACCCAGGCGGTAGACGCGCGCGCCCTCCTCCTCCTGCACCGCGACCTCGCGGATGTCGAGGCCCTGACCCGCGGGCGCGCCGAGCAGCTCGAAGGCCGCGGGGGTCACCACCTCCAGGCTGTACAGGCGTCCCCGTCGCACGTCGATCGCCGCCCGGGCGATCGCCTCGTAGCGCTGCTCGGTGACCTGAGCCCGGACCGTGACCTCGGCGCGCGCCTCGAGCGGCTCCTCCACCCGCTCCAGCACCAGCCGGCAGGGGCGGCGGGCGAACGCGTACGCGCGCTCCAGCTGTCCGGCCCCCAGGCGCGCGGCCTGCTGCCGCAGCCCGCGGACGTCGACCTGCCGCAGGCGGTCGGTCTCGGCGGGGCGGACACGCAGGCCCTCCGCCACGGCGACGCCGATCCGGCCCGACTCGCGGCTCACCCCCTGGGCCACGATCTGCGGCACCTCGAAGCCAGCGGCCTCGGCCGGCAGGCGCTGCTCGCCCTGGATCCGCACCACCTCGCGGCGGCCGGTCGGGCGGCGCAGCTCCACCTCGAGGCGCGTCCCCTCCTGACGCCAGGCCCGCAGCAGGTTCCTCCCCTGGAGCAGCTCCACCGACGTCACCGCCAGGTCGGCGGGCACCTCGAACACGAAGCCCTCCCGGCCCGCGCCCGAGATGTCGAAGGCAGTCTCGGCGAGCACCTGCAGGAAGCCGCGGCGGATCCACACCACCTGGGCGCACTCGGCGGAGGCCTCGGACGCGCCGGCGCTGAGCACCTCGCGGGAGCGGAGGGCCAGGGTCACGCGCTGCGCGTCGCCGAGGGCCGCCAGGACGACCGGCGCGCCCTCGACGGTGCGCTCGACCTGCGCCCGGGCGCCGTCGACCACCAGCCGCAGACGACGGCCGGGCGCGGCGTCGGCGGGGGGCTGCACCGCCAGCTGACCCGCCAGGCAGGGGATGGTGGCGAAGCTGTAGCGGAGGCCGCTCTGGGGGACCACCAGGGTCAGGCTGACCTGGTAGCTGCCCGGACCCTGGGCGATCAGCTCGTAGCCCCCCGAGGGGAGCGCGGCCACCCGGGCGCCCGCCTGGGTGCCGGTCACCTTGCTGTCCGCGAGGCCGGTCCCGAGGAGGCCCAGGCCCACCCGCTGCCAGCCCTCGGCGAGGACGTCCACCCGGGCGTGGGCGGTCAGCGACAGGCTGCCCTCCCCCAGCGCGCCGTCGTAGCGGGCCTCGGTGACCACGGCCGGAACCAGCGGCTTGGTGGCGGGCGCGGGGGTGGCCGTCTCGCCGAACGCCTCCCGCCACAGGCGGTCGTACACCTCCCTGGGCACGAACACCTGCTTGGCGTCGCGAGCCGAGGTGGGGTCGGCCGGGTCGTAGGGGACGTACACCCGCCCGCGCGGCGCGTCGGGGTCCCCCGACCTCTCCCGAGGCTGCTCCTGGGCCTGGGCGGCGCCCGGGGCGGCCAGGATCAGGAGCAGCAGCGCCGCCCCCGCCGCGCGGGACACGGCGGCCGGCGCCGGCGGCGCGCTCCGTTCGCGGCGCACCTGCTGCAGGGCCCGAGCGAGGCGGCTAATGGGGCCGGTGCGCCACACCTCGACGAGGGCGATCAGGCCCAGCACCGGGGCGGCGAGGGCCAGGCCCAGGGCGAGGCCGTTGGCGACCGCGGCCAGCAGCGGCGAGGCGACCAGGAGCGGGAGCGCGGTCGCGACCACCAGGCCGAGCACCGTCAGGCCCACCGCCGAGAGCCGCGACAGGCGGGGCGTCACCAGGGCCACCACGAAGCCCAGCAGCGCGAGCCCGCCGCCCAGGGCGAGCAGGGCGGTCTCGTGGACGGCGCGCAGGCGCAGGTGGGCCGCGCCGCCAGGGCGGCTGAAGCCGTACGAGGCGCCCACGCTCGGCAGGGCCAGGACCAGCGAGCGCAGGCCGACCTGCCCGCCGGTGGCCAGGCCGACCTGCGCGGTCTGTTGGGCGGCGCGGGTCACGACCGCCAGGGTGGTGGGGTCGCGCTGCTCCAGCGCCAGGTTGCTCTTTGCCGCGAGCAGCTGGAGGGCCTCCTCGGGCGGCAGGTAGCGGAGCGTCTCCAGGAGCTCGGGGGAGAGCTCAGCCCCGGCCTCGCCGCCCTCGACGACGACCTCCTTGCCGCTCGCCCGGCCGAGGGCGCGCAGCGCCTCGCCCAGCGTCGCCGGGGTGGAGGGGGCGGCGGGGCCGCCGGCCAGCGTCGTCGCCGGCGGCGGCGACTCCTCGGGCTTGGGCTCGGGCTCGGGCTCCGAGGGCGCGAGAGCGGCGGACTCCATGAGCAGGTCCTCCTCCATGGCCTGGGGCATGGGCGGCGGGGCAGGCTCGGGCCGGGCCGGAGCGCGGGGCCGCCCGCGGCCGCGCTCCTGCGCCGCCCTCCGCTCCAGCTCGCGGGCCATGTCCTTCGCGACCGCCTCGCGCTCGGCCCGGTTGGCCTCGCCCTTGGCGAGCTGGCGGTAGTCGAGCTCCCCGGTCTCGTCGGCGCCGAAGAAGCGGTCCCCGGTCGAGCCCTCCGTGGCCCGCTCCGCGAAGCCGTCGACCCCCGCGCCGCCGGCGCTGAGCTCGTAGTCCGCGCCCGCACCACCTGGATCCCCACCCACGGTGCGGGCGTAGGGCGGCAGGCTGCCGTCCGGCTGCAGCTCGATCGGGCGGTCGGCGTAGAAGATCACGCCCGACTCGTTGATCGCGAAGTAGCGGTGGCCGGTCACGCCGGGCTCGACCGGCTCGGCGACCGCCGTCCAGCGGTACTCCGGCTCGGTCGGGTGGGGGACCACGCGGAACCGGTAGCCCTGCTTCACCCCGCCGCCCAGCACCTCGTCGATCAGGTTCGCGGCCGTCAGCTCATCGAGGGTCCCGTAGTCGCGCACGTCGTCGCCGTCCTTGTCGCCCTCGCGGAACAGGGTCTGCGAGGTGTTGAGGGTCTTGAGGGCCCCGATCGCGGCCGCCTCGTTGCCGTGCTTGCGGACCTCGATCAGGTTGGGGACCGCGAGCGCGAACACGACCAGGCACCCGGTGACGATCGCGGCGCAGTGCCACCACCGGACCGGCGTGCTGGAGCCGCCGGAGGCGGCGCCCGAGCGGGGGCGCGGGCGAGCGCCGCGGACCCGCGCGCCTGCCCCGAGGAGCGCCGCCAGGGCGCGCAGGCTGGCGCCGCGCAGGCGGATCGACGAGGCGACCACCAGGGCCAGCAGCCCCGCGACGGCGAGCAGGTGGAGGCCGGC
>JAWLGW010000927.1:0-3346 GCA_041690735.1 Planctomycetota bacterium | reverse complement strand
GCGTCGAGGAGCCGCGCAGAGAGCGACAGCCTCCCGCGGCTCCTTCACCCTCCTGCGGCTCGCTCCTGTCAATCTTCGACGTCGAAGCTCTCGATCACCTCGGACAGCTTGGCGACCGCGGCCGCGGCGTCCTCGCCCTCGGCGCGCAGGGTGAGGGTCGAGCCGCACTCCGCCGCCAGGGTCAGCATGCCGAAGATGCTCTTGGCGTCGACCACCTGCCCGTCCTTCTCCAGCGAGATCTCGGCGGCGAAGGGCTTGGCGGTCTGGGCGATGAGCGTGGCGGGGCGGGCGTGCAGGCCGTACTTGTTCTTGAGGATGACCTGCGCCTCGGCCGCGGTGCTGCCGTTCTCGGTGCCGGCGCTCAAGCGACGCTCCCTGCCATTTCCTTGATCGTCTCGACCACGCCCGAGGCGTCCTTCTCGTCGCGGAGGAAGCGCAGGAAGTGCTCGTTCATGCGCAGGGCGGCGAGCTTGCGCAGGATCTGCACGTGCTCGTCGGCGGTGCCGGGGCCGCCCAGGATCAGGAAGATCAGGTGGACCGGGTGCCCGTCGACTGCGTCGAAGGGGATCCCGCGGGTGGAGCGCGCGAAGGCGCCGGTGAGGCCGCTGACGAACTGGCAGTCCTTGACGTGCGGGATCGCGATCCCGTCGCCGAGACCGGTCGACCCGCGGGCCTCCCGGTCGAGGACGGCCTGGACGATCTTCTCCTCCTCCTTCTCGTCGGCGTCACCGCTCTGGATCACCACCCGCGTGAGCTCGCGGATGGCCTCCTCCTTGGTGGTGGCCGAGAGGTCGAGGACGATCGCGTTCTCCGACAGGAACCCGAGCAGCTTCATGGCCTGGCTCCGATGGCTAGGGGCGGGCGCGCATTATGCCGCATGAGCGCGGGCTGGGAAACGCCAGGGGGAAGCCGGGCGGCAAAGACCGCCCCGGCGCCCCACCGGCGGCGGGGACGCGGGCGGCCCGCGTCCCCCCGGATCTTCGTCAGCCGTCGAGCTTCTCGCTGAACTCCTCGACGACGTCCTGGTACGAGTCGAGGCGCTCGTCCTCGACCTCGTCCGAGGGCAGGGGGGGCGCCGGGACGCGCTCGCTCCGCTTGCGCCGGTCCTGGCGCTTCTTGTTCGCCTTGGAGAGCTGGGCGTACATCTTGTCGACGACGCCGTCGATCGCCGCGTACAGGTCGTCGTGCTGCTCGTGCCCCACGATCGGCTGACCCTTGCGGGGGACGGCGATCATCTCGACCACCTTCCCGTCGCCCTCCTCGGCGATCACGATCTCGACCTTCTGTAGGTCCTCGCTATACCGCTCGAGCCTCCCGGCCTTCTCCTCGGCGTACTGGCGCGCCGCGTCCTGGACCTGAACGCCGCGGCCCGTGATGGTGATCTGCATGCTCCACTCCTTCCGTGCGGACGCCCTCCAGGGCGTCGCGTAGTTCTTCGTCCGAGTAGAAGACCCGCACCAGG
The DNA here is from genome assembly GCA_041690735.1 of Planctomycetota bacterium. Taxonomy (GTDB): domain Bacteria; phylum Planctomycetota; class J058; order J058; family J058; genus JAWLGW01. Next base: position 1,884 of record JAWLGW010000927.1, on the reverse strand, counting down.
TACAGGCCCTCGGGGGGGGCGGTGGGGCCCGCGCCGCGGCGCTCACCGCGGCGGAGCACCTCGGGCAGCGCGTCGGGGTCGAGCTTGCCGCGGCCCACGTGCGCCAGGGTGCCCGCGATCGTGCGGACCATTTTGTACAGGAACCCGTCCCCGACCACGTCGATCGCCAGGACGGCGGGCAGGTCGCGCGGCAGCAGGGCCGGCTCGACCCCCACCCGCACCGCGTGCAGGTGGCGGACGCAGTCGCCGTCCCCGTCTGGGCGGCTGACCAGGGCCCGGAAGTCCTGCCGCCCTTCGAGGTGTCCCGCCGCGCGGCGCATGGCCTCGAGGTCGAGGGGCGCCGGGTGGTGCCACAGCCGGCCCTCCTCGAGCGGGCGGCGCGGCAGCCCGGTGAGGATCCGGTAGCGGTAGTGCTTCCCCCGGGCGGAGAAGCGGGCGTGGAAGGTCGCCGGCACCTCGCGCACCCGCAGCACGGCGACGTCCTGGGGCAGCAGGGCGTTGAGGCCGCGCAGCAGGCGGCGCGGCTCGACGGCGGACGGAGGGGCGAAGCTGGCTACCTGCCCCAGGGCGTGGACGCCGGCGTCGGTGCGGCTGGCGCCGACGATCCGCACCTGCTCGCCGGTCAGCTCGGCCAGGGCGCGCTCGATCTCACCCTGGGGGGTCCGCCGGTCGGGCTGGACCTGCCACCCGGCGAAGTTGGCCCCGGTGTACTCGATCAACAGCTCGAGGTGGTGGGCCGCGGGGAGACTGGGAGAGGCTCCAGTTTCCGGCACGGAGGCAGCCTAGCACCTCCTCCGGGCGGGAGGCCACCGCACCGTTCGCCGCGCCTGCCCCTGGGCGGTTAGCCTAGCGCGAGGAGCGACTTATGAACGCCCTGCCCGACCTCGTGGATCCGCGCACCCTGGCCCGGCTGGAGCGGCTGGTGCTCCTCGCCCGCCGGGTGCCGCCGGCCCGGCGCCGGAGCCGAGCGCGGGCCGGACGAGGGATCGAGCCGGGGGGGCGGCGCGAGTACACCCCCGGCGACGACCCGCGGCTGATCGACTGGCCCGCCTACGCCCGGCTGGAGCGCCTGCTGATCAAGGTGCAGGAGGCGCTCCCCGAGCCGCGCCTCGACCTGCTGGTCGACGGGAGCGCCTCCATGGCCGGGGGCGAGCCCAGCCCGGCCCTGCGGGCCAGCCTCGCGGCCGCAGCGCTGGCGGCGACGGCGGTGGCGCGGGAGGTGCGCGTCCGGGTGTGGTGGGCGGGGGAGGCGCCGGCGCGGTTCGCCCTGCACCGCCCCGGCGAGCTGGTCCGGCTGGTGCACTTCCTGGCGGACCGCCGCCCCGCGGGCGTCGGGGGCCTCGAGCGGGCGGCCGCCCGCATCGCCGACGCCGAGCGGAGCCGAGGCGGGGCCGTGCTCCTCACCGACGGGCTCGACCCCGGGGTGGGGCCGGCGGCCCGCCGCCTGCGGGCGCGGGGGTTCGACGCCCTGGTGGTGTGGACCCTGACGGCGGCGGAGCTCCCGCCGCCCGCCGCCGCGCAGGCCGTCGCCGCCGGCCAGCTCGAGCTCGTCGACCGGGAGACCGGCGCCCGGGTGCGCCTCGCCGCGGGCCCGCTCGCCCTGGCCGAGGCCAGCCGCGCCCGGGCCGACCGGGTGAGGGCCCTCGCGGACGAGCTGCGGGGAGCGGGGATCGACAGCGAGGCCCTGGCCCCCGCCGCTCCCTTCGAGGCGGTGGCCCTGGGCCTGCTTCGCCGCGGTTGACCCAGGTCTATGATGCAATGCTCCCCCGAGGTGGCCGCATGACTCGCTCCCTTCGCGCACCGCTGCAGCTGCTCCCGTCGCTGGCGCCCGTCCCCCTGCTCGTCGTCCCCCTGCTGCTGGGCGTCGGATGCGGCGCGCCCGGC
>JAWLGW010000926.1:0-3349 GCA_041690735.1 Planctomycetota bacterium | reverse complement strand
CGCCGCGACGGCGCGCGCTGCTCCTCCCTGCGATCGACAGGGGCCCGACTCGGGTGAGCCGCGCGCGCCGCCGCTCCGCCCACCTCACGCGGGTGCTCGCTCCGGGCCGTCGAACAGCCACGCCTCGCCAGGACCCGCACCCGCGCGAGGTGCTCCGAGCCGCCTCGCCGTGTCGCCCACGCCCGCGCGCGTCTTAGGCCGTTGATAGGCTCGCGCCGACATGTTCGTCCTGTATACCGACCCCGTGTTCGCCGAGCACCGCACGCCGAGGGAGCATCCCGAGTGCGCCGAGCGGCTGGCGGTGGCGGTGCGCGGCCTCGAGGCGACCGGCCTGGTGGCGGCCCGTCCCGCCGTCGCGCCCGCGCCGCGCGCCGAGCTGGAGCGGGTGCACGACCCCGCCCTGGTGGCGGCGATCGCCGACCTCGCCGGCCGCGGAGGGGGCGCCCTCGACCCCGAGACCCACGTCGCTCCCCGCAGCTACGAGGCGGCCGCCGCGGCCTCTGGCGCCTTGTGCGCCGCGGTCGATGCGGCGCTGGCCGCCGAGGGCGATGACCCGGCGCGGCGCGCCTTCGCGGTGGTGCGGCCGCCCGGCCACCACGCCCGCCCCGACCGGGCCATGGGCTTTTGCCTGTTCAACCACGTGGCGGTGGCGGCCGCGCACGCCCGCGCCGCGGGGCTCGATCGGGTGGCGGTGGTGGACGTCGACGTGCACCACGGCAACGGCACTCAGGACGCCTTCTACGCCGACCCCTCGGTGCTGTACGTGTCGCTGCACCACGACCGCAGCTATCCGGGCACCGGTCGCCGCGACGAGACCGGCGCCGGCAAGGGCCTGGGGGCCACCGTCAACTTCCCCCTGCCCGCTCGCACCCGGCCCGCCGATTACCTGACCACCTTGCGCGAGGGGCTGGAGCGGGTGATCGCGTTTCGGCCCCAGCTGCTGTTGGTCTCGGCGGGCTTCGACGCCTACGCCGGCGACCCGCTCGGCGGCCTGGGCCTGCAGCCCGAGCACTTCCACGCGATCGGTGCCGAGCTGCGGGCGGCGTCCGACGCCGCCTGTGAGGGTCGGCTGGTGGCGGTGCTCGAGGGGGGCTACGACCTCGAGGCGTTGCCCGAGCTGGTGGGGGCCTACGCCCGCGGTCAGGAAGGAGCGAAGGCATGAGGTTCCCCGCGCCGCTGGTCGAGGGCCGGCTGCTGCGCCGTTACAAGCGGTTCCTGGCGGACGTCGAGCTGCCGGACGGCGAGACGGTGGTCGCGCACACGGCGAACCCCGGGCGCATGATCGGCCTCACCGAGCCCGGCAGCCGGGTGTTCTTGAGCCACCACGACGACCCCAAGCGCAAGCTGAAGTACTCCTGGCAGCTGGTCGAGGTAGGCCCGCACCTCGTGGGCGTGAACCCAATCCTCGCCAACACCCTGGTCCGCGAGGCGATCGAGGCGGAGGCGATCGCCGAGCTCACCGGCTACGCCGCCCTGCGGACCGAGGTCCGCTACGGCAAGAGGTCGCGGGTGGACCTCCTCCTCGAGGACGCCACCCGCCCCCCCTGCTACGTGGAGGTCAAGAGCGTGACCCTCGTCGAGGGGGAGGCGGGCCTGTTCCCCGACGCGGTCAGCGACCGGGGCCGGCGCCACCTCGAGGAGCTGTCCGAGGTGGTGCGCGCCGGCTGCCGGGCGGTGATGTGCTTCCTGGTGCAGCGCCCCGAGCCCGCCTTCGTGGCGCCGGCCGACGCGATCGACCCCGCCTACGGCGAGGCGTTCCGCGCCGCCCAGGCGGCGGGGGTGGAGGCGATCGCCTACCGGGCGGCGGTCACCGTGCGCGGGATCGAGGTGACCGAGGGCCTGCCGGTGCGCCCCCAAGCCTGAGGCGCGGCGCCTCGCCCGCCGCCATGGGGCGAGAGGTCGAGGCGCTGGTGCGCCGCATGCGCCGCTCCGGCTAGACTCGCTCTCCCATGGCCGCGGACCCCGACCCTGCCGCCGACACCGACCTCGAGGGCCTGTGGCAGACCGTGCCCGACCTCGAGCGGCTCGACCCGCAGGAGACCCTGCGGCCCGCCAGCGGCCAGGCCAGCTCGCTCGCTCCCTCGGGCCTGGCGGGGCTGGTCCTGCCCGACTTCAGCGTGCCCGACCTCAGCGTGCCCGCCCGCGAGCCCACCCGCGACGACGGCGCCTCGACCTCCGGCCCCGCCGACTCGGCGCTGGTGCCCTCGCGCCCGGCCAGCGGGCGGATCGCCCCCGCCCCGCCGCTCGCCGCCGAGAGCGCGGTCACGCTCCCCGAGCCGCCGCCGCCCGGCAGCAGCGACGCCGCCTCCGACAGCGACCCCGCTCGGACCGAGACCTTGCCGGTGCCGGGACCGAGCGAGGCCGCCGGGGCCCCCCCGGCGGGGGCCCTGTACGAGCTCCTGGAGGAGGTGGGGCGCGGCGGCATGGGCGTGGTCTACCGGGCGCGGCAGCGCAGCCTGGAGCGCGAGGTGGCGGTCAAGCGCGTCAAGGACCCCGCCCCCCACCGGCGCGATCGGTTCCTGGCCGAGGCGCTGATCACGGGGCGGCTCGACCACCCCAACATCGTGCCGGTGTACGACCTCGGCCGGGCCGGCGAGGGCGAGGTGTTCCTCGCCATGAAGCTGGTCGAGGGGGGCTCGTGGAAGCACCTGCTCCACCCCCGCGACGACGCCGAGCGGGCGCGCGCCGCCGAGCTCACCCTGAGCGACCACCTGCAGGTCCTGCTGCAGGTGGCGCGGGCGGTCGCCTTCGCCCACAGCCGCGGGATCGTGCACAACGACCTCAAGCCCGAGAACGTCATGCTGGGCCCCTTCGGCGAGGTGCTCCTCACCGACTGGGGCCTGGCGGCCGACGTGCGCGAGCTGGGGGTCGCCGATCCGCGCTTGCCCCACAAGACCGGTCTGGCCTCGCCCTTTGGGACCCCGGCCTACATGGCCCCCGAGCAGGCCCGCGGCGACGGCCTGTCGCTAGGCCCTTGGACCGACGTGTACCTGCTGGGGGCGATCCTCCACGAGCTGCTCACCGGAGCGCCGCCCCACCGGGGCTCCCCGCGCACCAGCCTGGCGCACGCGGTGCGCTCGGACCCGATCGCCTACGACACCGACGTCCCCGCCGAGCTGGCGGCGATCGCCCGCCGGGCCATGGCCCGCGAGCCGCAGGAGCGGTTCCCCACCGCCGGCGCCTTCGCCGAGGACTTGAGCGATTACCTGCGCCACCGCGAGAGCCGCGCCGTGGAGGCCGCGGCCCGGCAGGCCCTCGCTCGGGCCACCGCGGCGGCCGCCCCGGGCACGCCGCTCCCCGAGGAGGCGCGCAGCCGCCTGTACGGCGACTTCGCCGCCGCCGTGGCCGG
>JAWLGW010000925.1:0-3349 GCA_041690735.1 Planctomycetota bacterium | reverse complement strand
CTTCGACCGCCGCGGGGTCCTGGTCGTGCCCGACATCCTGGCCAACGCCGGCGGCGTGATCGTCAGCTACTTCGAGTGGGTGCAGAACATCCAGCAGTACCAGTGGGACGAGAGCCGGATCAACGAGGAGCTGAGGAAGCGCATCCGCCGGGCGTACCACGACATCAAGGGGCAGGCGGAGGACCCGCACGACCTGCGTCTGGCGGCGTTCAAGCTGGCGATCGCTCGAGTCGCTCAGGCGACGCGTCTGCGCAGCTGACGACCGTCCAGGGCGCGAGGCCGGAGGCCTGCCGAGACGGGCCCCGGCCCTCGCGCCGCTCCAGGGAAAGAGACCTGTGGTCACATTAGACACTCGCCGACGCTGGAGAGACGGCTGCCCGCCGACGAAGATGCGGGCGTGAGCAGGCAAGAGGCGCACCTCGAGCCGGGGTTGTCGGTCGAGCTGACCCACCTGCGGACCCAGCGCAGGGTCCGCTGCACCGTGGGCGAGCGCCTGGGCGAGGGCGGCACCGCCTGGGTGTACTCCGCCACCCTCGAGGACGGCGCCTGCGCGGTGCTCAAGGTGCAGCGGTGGGCGGGCGAGGTCGACCCGGCCTTCCAGCTGGAGCTGGAGCTGTTCCACAAGCTCGCGCACCGCAACGTGGTCCACTGCGTGGGCTCGGGCCGGGCCGAGGGGCTGCTGATCCTCGCCTTCCGCCGCGCCTATTCGAACCCGCTGCTCCTCATGACCGAGGCGGCCGTCGCCCGGGGCATGCTGCGCGACAGGAAGGCCCGCTACCCCTCCCTCCCCATCGACACCGCCATCGACCTCGGCTACGAGCTGATCAACGCCCTGGCCTACGTCGAGAAGCTGGGGCTGGTCCACCACGACGTCAAGCTCGCCAACCTGCTGATCGACCCCGGGCCGCGGGACCGGCCGCTCAAGCCGTCCGAGGTGTTCGGCGTGGTGGTGCGGCGGGCGTATCGGGCGGTGCTGATCGACTTCGGCGCCACCCGCAGCCGCGAGTACCTCGACGCCTGGAACCGCGGCGTCGCCCCGCCCGGCCCCGTCCCCCAGATCACCCCTTTCTACGCGCCGCCCGAGGCCGTGGTCGAGACGCGCCGCGCCGACGGCGAGCTGCGCTACCTGTTCCACCCCAGCCTCGACGTGTACGCCACCGCGCTGATCCTGTACGCCATGGTCACGGGCCATCCCCCCTACAACCACCTGCGCGAGACCCCCCGCCCCGACGACCTGGAGGCGATCGTCGGGGTGAAGTCGCAGGAGCGGCGGGGCGAGGTGGAGCCGATCTCCCTGGAGACGATCCAGCGGGCGGTGTTCGAGGACACCCGCTTCGTCTCGGGCGACCGCGCGGCCTTCGACATGGCGTTCTACCGCTTCCTCGCCCGCCGCCTCGACGCCGACCCCGACAAGCGGGGCACCGCCGCCGAGATGAAGCAGGAGTTCGAGCGCCTGGCCCGGATCGAGCGCGCCAGCGCCAAGGAGACCGGCAAGCTCGACGTGCGGGAGGGCTCCCGGGTGGCGCTGCCGTTCACGCAGGGGCTGGTCGAGGTCGCCTCCCGCACCGACCACCCCCTGCTCCGCGCAGCGCGGCTGTATGGGCAAGCAGACGACGACACCCCGGCCCGGCGCCCCCAGCCCCGGCCGCGCAGCGGACGCTCCCCCCGCCCGGGCGCGCGCACACCGCCGCCGGGCGGCAGCACCCCGGTCCCGGCCGGCGGCGCTCCCCTGCCGGCCCCGCGCGTCACCCGGCGCGTCAGCCGCGAGGCGCCCGCCAAGCGCACCAGCCCGAAGCCCAAGCCGGCCGCCGCCGGCCGCGCCGCCGCGGTGGGCGCCGCCGAGCAGCGACGCCAGGAGCGGGCGCCCCTGGCCGCCCGCGGCTACCCGGCGCCGGGCCGGGCCCAGGCGCCTCACTGCCTGGTGTCGCCGGTCCTCGACCAGCCGTTCCTGCTCGACCGGCAGCGCGGCCGCATGACGATCGGCCGGGCGGCCGAGGCCGACGTGCGGATCCAGTCGGACCGCGTGTCGCGACAGCACGCCGAGATCCGCTGGGACGGCAAGGCCTTCGTCCTGAGGGACCTCGACTCCACCAACGGCACCACGATCAACGGCGCCTCGTTCACCGGCGCCTGCCCGCTGCACCACAACGACCGGATCAGCGTGGGCGGGTTCGAGGTCGAGGTGCGCGTGCTCAGGGGCGGCGAGCCGGCCTCCCTCGCCGACGAGCAGGGCGAGACCCGCGCCTACACCGGCGGAGCGCCCGACCTGTCGCGGCTGGAGACGCCGGCGCTCGCCGGCACGCTGGGGCAGCTGTCGATCAAGGACGTCATGGAGCTGCTGGAGTGGAAGCGCCACTCCGGCACGCTCACCCTCGAGCCGCCCGAGCTGCCGCCGGGCTACCTGTACTTCCGCGAGGGTCGGATCCACCACGCCAAGGCCGGGCGCCTGGAGGGCAAGGAGGCGGCCCTGGCGCTGCTCCGCCTGCGGCGGGCGCGGTTCTCCTTCGCCCACGGCAAGACGGCGGCCCCCGTCTCGATCGAGCAGGACAACGACGCCCTGTGGCAGCTCGCCTCGACCAGCGGGCGCTCCTGACGCGTCACGTCCCGTAGTGGTGGAGGCGATAGAAGCAGGGCTCGTCCGCCAGGCGCCCGTAGCGGTGGCCGTGGCGGAGCGCCTCGGCCACCGCCTCGCGGGCGCAGCCGGTGCACAGCGTCTCGGCGTCCAGCTCGTGCCGGTGACGGCGGCAGGTGACCTTGCCGCACGCGTCGCAGGCGCCGTAGCCCGAGCGGTCGCAGGGGTGGTCGAACAGGAAGCCGGCCGTCTCCTGACAGGTCTCCGCCGGGGCGGCCGCCTCGGTCTCGTCCTCGGGCTCGCTCACGTCAGCCTCGCTATCCCGCCCGGGCGCGGCGGCGCTCGCGCGTCACCGCCGCCGACCGTCGGAGCACCTCGTACAGGCTGAGCAGCATGAGGGCGACCAGCTCCACCCCGTCCTCCCCCTCCTCGAGCACCTGCCCGGGCGGCGCCGCGCCCCAGGCGGCGCGCGTGGCGGCACCCAGCCGCAGCGCGCCGGGGCCTACCTCGAGCCCCTGCTGCTCGGCGTGGGCCGGCAGCCGCACCGCGTCCGCGGCGCCCGGCGCCAGCTCGTCGAGGTGGTCGTAGCGGGAGGTGGGCGGGGTCAACGAGACCGTGACCTGCTGCGCGGCGCTCCGCTCCTGCTGCACCTCGCCGGTCGCGGCCAGGCGGCGGCGCTCCTCGCGCTGCTCGACGACCTCCACCCGGCAGGCGGTGCCATCCAGCAAGCTCGCCCCCAGGGTGAGCCAGGGGTCGCGGTAGGTCGACACCTCCCAG
>JAWLGW010000924.1:0-3353 GCA_041690735.1 Planctomycetota bacterium | reverse complement strand
ACGGCGGGGCACGTCGGCAAGCTCGTCCTCACTGGCTGGCAGCCGCGCGCCGTCGCGCGGCCCGACGGGACGTACGTCGTGACCGGCGGCCTCGGCGGCCTGGGCCTGGCCACCGCTCGCTGGCTGCTGAGGGCGGGCGCGCGCCACCTGCTCCTGCTCGGTCGAACGCCCCCCAGCGCCGCGTTGCGGGAGGAGCTGGACGCGCTCGAGCGGCGCCACCAGGCCACGCTGCGGACGGCCGCCGTCGACGTGTGCGACCGCGCGGCGCTGGCCGACGCCCTCGCCGCCGCCCGGGCGGAGGGCCGACCCCTGCGCGGCGTGATCCACGCTGCTGGCGTCCTCGATGACGCGCTCCTGGCCGAGCAGACCTGGGAGCGGGCCCGCGCCACCGCTGCGCCCAAGGTCGAGGGCGCGCGCCACCTCGACGCCTTGACCCGTGACGACCCCCTCGAATTCTTCGTGCTCTACTCCTCCCAGGCGGCGGTCCTGGGCAACCCCGGTCAGGGCGGCTACGCGTTGGGCAACGCCTTCCTCGACGCGCTGGCGGCGGAGCGGCGCGCGCGGGGCGCGACGGCCCTCAGCGTCGCCTGGGGCCCTTGGGCCGAGGTCGGCATGGCCGCTCGCATGGACCCGGCCCTGCAGGCGCAACGCGAGCGCGCCGGCGTCGCGCCCATCGACCCGGTGGTCGGCTTCGACCTGCTCGAGGAGCTGATCCGGGCCGACGAGACGCGGGTCGCGGTGCTGCCGATCGATTGGCGCGCCTACACCGAAGCGGTGTATGGAGGCCAGGTCCCGCTCTTCCTGAGCGAGGCCGCCAGCGGCGCCGAGACCAGCGCCAGCCGCTCCGAAGGGGCGGGGGACGCCGAGCTGATCGCCGCCGTCGACGCCGCCGCCGACACCGCGGCCAAGCAGCAAGTCTTGGCCGAGGCCCTCTGCCGGGACGTCGCTTCGTTGCTGGGCGTCGAACCCGAGCGGGTCGCCAAGCACGACCTGCAGTCGCTCGGCCTCGACTCCCTCTTGGCCCTCGAGCTGCTCACACGCTTCAACGACCGGATCAGCGGGCGCGCCAGCCTCTCGCCCGGCGTCCTGTTCCAGTGCGCGACGGCGGACGCCTTGGCAGCCCACTTGGCCAACGCCTGGGGCAAGCCCCCGGCGTAGCTCGGACCGCTCCCTTCTTCTCCCTCCGGAGTGGCCACGCAGCCGCCGTCGTGGCCGTCGCTACAGTGGTAGCATGCGACCTCCGGCGGCAGAGCTTCGGGGTTCGAGTCCTCCTGGGCGTGTCAGACAGGGCTGAGACTTGCCGCGCGTGAGTCTCGGCCCTGGCTCGTGGTGGCCAGGCCCGCTGCTCAGGTCCAGCGAAGCGAGGTGAAGCGTGGCCGCAGAGCACATCGAGTTTCTGGAGCGGGTCTTCCAGCGCTTGCCCAAGGCAGCGCCCGGCAAGTTCCACTTCGAGAGCTGGCAGCACGCCGGCCGGCCGACCGGCGAGGGGCTGGGCGTGGCGGGCGTCGCCGGGATCGAGCCCGCCAAGGTCGAGGCCGCGGCCTGGGACGTGGACCACTACAAGGGGAACGTCCAGGCGGTGGTCGAGTGCCGACAGGTGCCGGACGACCGCTACGACGGCGAGACGAAGCAGCGGTTCTACCAGCGCATCGAGGTGCCGGTCCTGGGCGCGATCCACTACGAGCTGCTGATGGAGCGCGTCCCGGAGCGAGACGGCTGGCGCGGCGTCGCCTGGAGCGTCCTGCGGACTGAGACCGACCGGCTGGACAAGGGTCGCGGGATCCGGAGCGACTACAACCACGGCTGCTGGTTGAGCAAGGCGGGCGTCCTCGCCTACGGCCTCGGGTCGGCGCCCAAGCGGGAGGACGTGGGGCTCCTCAAGTGGAAGGCCATGACCAAGGGGGCCGACGCCGCCGCGCCGCGCATGTTCAAGGCGAACGTGGAGGGCATGGCCGCCTGGGTCGCGCGCCGCGGCTGAGCGCGAGCACCCACAGGCGGGCGCAGGGGCGGTGGCTCCAGCGCTCGCCGTCCTGGATCAAGCCGTGCTCCGCCAGCCACCGCCGCCGGCAGGCGGCGGTCTCGACCGGGCCGACGCGCCGCGCGAAGACCTGCAGGGAGCAGGCGTCGACCAGGCGATCCCAGGCCTCCTCGGGGTTGGCGTACACGATCTCGTGCTGGACGTCGCGCCGCTCGAGCAGCCGCAGGCCGGCGCTCGCCAGCCCCTGCACGAGCTCGGCCTCCCATTCCGGGCGCGGCCTCCCGGACGTCGCCTCCATGGCGCGCCCCAGCCGGCCCCAGGCGTCCTCGTCCCGCTGCCGCGGCCAGAACAGGACCACGATCCTCCCGCCCGGCGCCAGGGCGCGCCTCCATGCAGCCAGCGCTGCCAGGCGGTCGGGCAACAGCTGAAGCACGAAGGTCGACAGGATCCCCGCGGCGCCCCGCAGCGCCGCCGGCAGCGCCGTCGCCGCGCCGGGGTCGATCACTACGTTGCGGAGCCCCGCGGCGGCGACCCGCCCCGCCAGCAGCTCGCGCATGGCCCCCGCCGGCTCGATCGCGACCACCTGCCGCCGCGGGTGATTCCGCGCCAGCGCCAGCACCTCGTCCCCCGGCCCGCTGCCGACCACCCCCAGCGGAGCGGCGCCATCGCCGCCCGCCGACGCGAGGGTCGCCTCCAGGGCGGCGACCGCCTCGCGCACGAACGGCGCGAAGCGCGGCGCCCAGAAGCGGTGATACGGCTGGGCGACGCTCGCCCAGGCCGCGACGACGGCGTCTTCGGCGCTCTCGCTCACCCCACCATGCTGCCGCGCCAGCGAGCCCGGGCCAAGCCCGGCGGGCGCGGCTGCCTCAGCCCCTACAGCCCGTCCCCGTCGCGCGTCCCCGCCACCCGGTCGTGGCGCAGCACGGCGCCGCCGTGGCGGATCTCCAGGCGCGGGTCGCCCCAGGGCTGGTGGGCGTAGCGGCTGTCGAACCGGGGGGGGTCGCCGAGGACCGGGCGGCCGTCGAGGGTGGCCGTGCCAGTCCAGCTCACCTGCAGCGTCCCCAGGCCGGGGGCGGCGTAGCGGACCTCGAGGGGGTCGCGCTGGGTGCCGCTGCCGGCGCCGAGCGTGTGCACCGACGCCGCCTGCAGGGAGGCCACGAAGTCGTCGAAGGTCCCGTCCTCGCTGGCGCAGCCCACCTGGCAGATCCACACGTTGCGCGTGCCCGGCGCGTTGAGCTCCTGGTCCGCCCAGGGGCCGGTCGTGGTCCAGGAGGTCGGGTTCGCCGAGTAGAGGCCGACGTAGCCGTCGCCCTTGCGAGCGACGGTCCAGGGGCCCGCCTGGCGCACCTCGTCGAAGGCGGCCCTGGGGAAGAAG
>JAWLGW010000923.1:0-3357 GCA_041690735.1 Planctomycetota bacterium | reverse complement strand
GACGTAGAGCTCGAAGGTGCGGTCGGGGTGCGCGAGCGCCTCCAGGCCCATGCTGTAGAACTCGGTGGCGCCGCCGTAGTAGCGGGTCGCGTAGCGGCCGCCAGCGTCCTTGGAGCCCGTCTTGTAGCCGACCTCGGAGCGGTGCCCCATCTCCCAGTGGGCCGGGTGGTGGACCCCGACCAGCCCGTTGTCGCCGGCCCGCGTCTCGATCACCCGCTGCGCCCGGTACCACACCTCCGGCGGCAGGAACGCCTCGAGGTGGTGGCCGAACTCGTGCATGATCGTGCGGGCGTCCGAGTTGGGCCCGATCGCCATGAAGCCCACCCGCGTCCCGTCGATGCTGCGGTCGAAGTGGTACGCCCGGGGGTGCTTGGGCGAGAACAGCACGTAGCAGGGGGGGACGCTGTTGAGCACCTCCGGCTCGAGGCAGCGCAGGATCTGCGCCCACGCCTTCTCGACCTCGCGGTGGCTCTTCTTCGCCTCCCGCCGCAGCTTGTGTCCGCCCGGCAGGAGCGGGAGCGCGATGCCGGCGGGCACCCCCGCCTCGCCCTTGGTGCGGGGGTCGATGCTCAGGTGGTCGTGGAGCTCGCCCTCCTCCACCCGGAAGGTGTCGGTCATGGACCAGCCGACCGAGCTGGTGTCGCGCCCGTGGGCGAACAGCGCCGGCAACACCTGCTTCGCCCAGCGCTTCTTCTGCTCGCGCAGGTAGTCCATGAGGATCTGGCTGGTCCGCACGGCCACCGGATCTTCCTGCAGGCGCAGGTCGAGCATGCGCTGCTCGACCTCGTGGTACTGGCTGGAGACGTCCCCCTCTTCACGCGCCGCCGCGATCAGCCGCGCCGCCTCCCACGAGGCGGCGTGGTCGACGTGCGTGGGGTCGAGCCGGTCCAGGCGCCGGTCGGGCTGGAACGGCTCCAGCGGCCGCGCCCCCGCCGGCAGCAGGATCTTGGGGAACAGCACCCCCACCCGCTGACGGACCAGCTGGATGGCGACCGCCTCGGCGCCGTCCAGCGCCTCCTGCCGCAGCGCCTTCAGCGACTGGGCGCCGCGCAGCAGCTCCTGACAGGCCGCGATGTAGCGGGCCAGGCCCAGGGACTTGGCGCCGTCCTCCGCGCTGCCCTTGCACAGCGCCTCGCAGCGCGCCTGCACCGCTCGCAGATAGCCCGCGGGGCTCTTGACGTGCTGCCGGGCGATGGCGTCGATCTCGCTCCGGAAGTCCTTCGCCTTCAGCGCGTCGCGCTCGTCGAGGTCCTTGAGGATCAGCTCGTGCTGCCCGAGCAAGAACTGCCCTTCGGCGGCCGACAGCCGCGCCCACCAGGCGGCGGCCTGCGGCGACTGGAGGTAGGCCTCGCGCGCCTCTGCCATGAGGGCCTGGTGATCGAGCAGCCGCCTGCGGAGCATGGCGTCGATCGACATGCCGCGGTCGAGGGCGTGCCACAGGGCCCGGTTCTCGCCCGAGCCGGGCCCGTACACCTGCTCGTAGACCTTCTTGATGACCGCCCCCGCGATCGCGCGCCCCAGGCGCTCGGCGGCGCCGGCGTGGCTGGCCGAGTCCCAGTGGGCCACCACCTGGTTGAGGTCCACGTCGGCCCAGGCGCTGACCTCGCCCACCACGACCTCGCGATCGGAGCTCTTGAGGGTCCCGGGCAAGAGGTCGTGGATCCAGCGCTCGGCCACGCGGTTGATCACCCGCTCGATCTCGGCCTGACGCTGCCGGCGCAGCAAGGGGTGCCAGTTGAGGTCGCCCTTGCCCACGTCGTCGTAACTCCAGCGCACCTTTGGTTGGGGCAGGGAGACATCGAGGGGCATGAGGGAACGACTCCGGGTCTGGCAGGAATTCTAGAAGACGGAGCGGCCAGTCCCAAGCCGAGGCCGCCCGCGTGTTCCCAAGTCAGCCTTGCTCCTGTAAGGAGTTACGTAATCTGCGCGCCATCCGTTGAGCGACCGCGGGGTCCACGCCCTCCTCCGCCTCCAGGCGACCCGGAACCTCCTGGAGCGCGGCCCGGAGCGTGGGGCGCTCCGCGGCCTCGGCGACCACACCGTCGAGGGCCCGCGCCAGCTCGTCCTCGCTGCGAGCCCGCAGCAGGGGGGAGGTGAGGACCATGCGGTCGATCCGCTCCGCGGGGGCAGCCTCCGCCGCCGACCGGGCCGCCGCGCCGACCGCCTCCGCCAGGCGGCGCGCGGTCGCGGCGTGCAGCGTCATGGGCGCCGCGTCAGGTCTGGCGATCGGCGGCGGTCCGGCGGCGGGATCGGCGACCAGCGCCGGGTACAGCGTCCCCAGCTCGACCAGGGCGGCGGCGATCCGGCCCGCCGAGCCCGTGTGGGGGGGCGCCCCGGCGGCGAGATGGCTCTCGTGGAGGTGGTGCTCCACCACGCTCAGCCACCGCTCCCCCTCCGCGCCCCGGGCGGTGCAGTCGGCCCGCCCCCGCAGGCCCAGCCAGTACCAGGGCCGCGAAAAGCGCACCTCGACCAGCGGGAGGTCGGGGCGGGCGGCCAGGGCCACGGTCCAGGCGGTGGGCATGGGTCCGATCGTAACGGGGCGCGGCGGCCGGGGGGCCGGTGCTATCATTTCCCTCGTGCAGATCGCCATTCGCAAGCTCAACGGCGGCCGCCGCACCAGCGACCTCGAGCGCCGGATCATCGCCGGAGCGGTCCAGATCCTGGCCCAGAGCCTCCCTCAGGGCATGAACCTGCGCCTGGGCGTGCTGCAGGCTCGCATGCCCATCCCGCTGGCCAAGGTGGAGGCGGGCTACTACACCGAGTCCTTCGCCGCCCGCATGCTGGCCGACGCCGTGCGGATCGAGCTGGGCCCGGCGGTGCCCGCCGACCCGCGGTTCTCCGCCCTCCCCTCCAAGGTGGTCAAGTCGAACGAGGCCACCCCCCACGGCTACCACCGCTACCAGGGCGCGGGCGGGGTGTCGCAGGACCTCCTGGTGCCGAGCGCCGCCGGCGCTCCGGTGCTGATCGACTATCACCACCCGCAGATCCAGGCCCTGGTCGCCTATGCCCGCATGATCGGCGGCCGGGGCGACGGGTCCTCGGTGGAGCGGGTGCTGGCGATCCAGCGCTACATCCAGCAGCGCATGGTCGCCGACAAGTCGTACGAGGTGGTCGAGCAGCGAGCGCTCCAGCGGGGGGCTGCGGCGATCTCCCTGGGCGAGTTCTTCGACGCCGGCCTGGGCGTCTGCAAGCAGAACTCCCTCGCCCTGCAGGTGGCCCTGCAAGAGCTCGGCATGGCCACCCGCTACGTGCGCGGCTACGTCCAGCTCCCCGACGGCAGCCACGGCTCGCACGCCTGGGTCGAGGCGGACATCGACGGCACCACCTACCTGATCGACAACCTGTGGGACGACTGGA
>JAWLGW010000922.1:0-3367 GCA_041690735.1 Planctomycetota bacterium | reverse complement strand
GGAGCAGCGCGACCCCCCCGCGCCGCACGCGAGGGACCCGCCGCTCGACGGCCACGGGGCGCGCGACCGGGGCCAGCCGGGCCTCGCCGCGCCACACCGCGTCCGCCCCGCCCGGCGCCGCGGCCTCGGCCAGGAGCCGCTCCGCGAGGGCGCCCTCGGCGGCGGGGTCCACCCACACCGCCCGCACCCGCGCCCGCGGCCACTCCCGCGCCAGGCTGCGGGCGAGCCCGCGGGCGCCCTCCCAGGCCGGCGACCCGCCGGCGCGCCCCACGATCAGCAGGGCCGCCTCGGCGCCCGGCTCGCCCGCGGCCGCCAGCGCCCGGGCCAGCACGAACGGCGCGGTGGTGGCCCGCTCGACGGTCTCCGCCCACCGGGCGCGGTCGTCGGCCAGCCTCGCCTTCCCCGGGTCGTCGTCGAGGGCCAGGAACACGGTCAGCGGCGGCGGCCAGGCGCCGCAGCGAAGGCGCAGGTGGCGCTCCAGCGCCGCGACGTCCTCCAGGTCGGGGAGGTCGACCGGCGCGCCGGCCGAGCCGGCCAGGCGCCAGCCGCCCTCGAGGTGGAGGCGCGCCACGTCCAGCCCGAGCGCCGACAGCTCCCCGGCCAGGCCCTCGACCGCTCGCGGGGGACCTGCCACCAGCACGGGCGAGCGACCGGCCGCCCTCGTGTCCGCCAGCGGCGCGGGCTCCAGCCGGAGGGCGTACCGCTCCACCGCGTCGCCACCGAGGGCGTCCTGTGCGGACGCGCCGCTCTCGGGAGGGGCGAGGCTGCGCAGCAGCCCCTCGAGGGCCGCGAGGTTGGGCGCGTGGAGGAGCTCGCGACCGCCGAGCAGGAACCGCGGCTCGTCCTTGAGGACCGCCGCCAGCACGGCGCGGCGGGAGAAGACGTCGAGGCCGAGGTCGCCCTCGAGGTCGGCCGTGGGCGTGAGCTCGTCGGGGTGCAGGCCGAAGTCGTCGACCAGGCGCTGGCGCACGGCGGCGAGCAGGTCGCGCCAGGAGCGGGCGAACGCGGCAGGCGGCGACGGCGAGGGAGCTTCGTCGCCAGCGCTGGCCACCGCCGTGTCCGGGTCCCCCCCAGGCGGGGCGGGCTGCGCCGGGGCCTCCTGCGCCGCGGCCGGCGGGCCGCCCGGTCCCTCGATCCGCTCCACCAGCTCCGCCAGGGTCCGCGCCCCGCGCAAGGCCTCGGCTCGGGTCGCCAGGTCCGGGAAGCGCTCGACCAGCCCCCCCGAGACCTCCGCCAGGGTGATCGAGTCGATCCCGAGGTCCTCCTCCAGCAACGCGTCGGCGGCGACGGCCTCGGGCGGAAAGCCGGTCAGGCGACACAGCTCGGCCCGCAGCCAGCCCTCGAGGCCCTCCGCCTCGGGGGCCCCTGCCGGAGGGGGGTCCCCCGCAGGAGGACGCGGCGCCGCGCCGCCGAGGAGGTGGCGCCAGCCCGCCTCCTGGGTGGCGAACAGCTCCTCGAGGACCGCGAGGTTGGTGTCGAGCGCCCGCCGGAGCAGCGCCTGGCGGGCGTGAGGGGGCAGGTGCTGCTGGGCCTGCGCCAGGAGCGCCGCCTGGCGGGCGAAGAACCCCTCCACCGCCCGCCGACCTGCCTCGAAGTACGCCCGGGCGGCCTCCGCGCCGGGCGAGGAGCCGGGCGGGAGCGGCGGCGGCGGGGGCATGCGCTCCGCCCCCGGGACCCCCGCCGGCGACGCCGCGGCCTCCGGAGCGCTCAGGGACGCCAGCGCGTCGGCGTGACCGAGGTCGAAGGCCCGCCAGCGCAGCGGCACCCCCGAGGCGGCCAGCGTCGCCAGGACCTCGAGGGCGTGCCGCCGCGCCTCGGCCGGGGCGGCGCCGCTCCGCTCCAGGGCCAGGACCGTATGGGGCCGGGCGCGGAGCACCTTGCCCACCAACCCCGTCAGCACGCGGCCGGGGCCGACCTCGAGGAACAGCCGGGCGCCGGCCGCGTACAGCGCCTCGACCGTCTCCACCCACCGCACCGGCGCCACGACCTGCTGGCCGAGGGTGGCCGCGACCGCCGCGGGGTCGGCGGGGTAGGGCGCCGCCGTCACGCTGCTCATGACCCGCCCCCGCGTGGGCGCGCCCAGGCGCGCGCCCCGCCCGGCGAGGAACGCGGCCCACTCCGCCCGCACCGGCTCCATGAGCGGCGAGTGGAAGGCGCAGGCGGTCTTGATCCGGCGCGCCACCACCTCCGCGGCGGCGCACCGCTCCTCCAGCGCGGCGATCGCCGCCTCGGGGCCCGAAGCCACCGTCTGGCGGGGGGCGTTGAAGCTCGACAGCACGAGGGCCTCGCCGGCGCCGACCGCCTCCAGCAGCGCCGCCGCCTCGGCCTGGGTGGCGCGCACCGCCAGCATGGAGCCGGGGACCCGGGCCGCCGCCTCGCCCAGCAGCCGGCCGCGGGCGTCGCTCAGGCGGATCAGCTCGGCGAGGTCGTAGGCGCCGCCCGCGTGCAGGGCCGACAGCTCTCCGTAGCTGTGACCGGCCAGGAACGCGGGCTCGATCGCCACCGCCTCGCGCAGGTGCGCGGCCAGCGCGGCCGACAGGAGCCCGATGGTCGTCTGGGCGTTGCGGGTCTCGGTGAGCTCGGCCTCGAGGCGCGGGCTGGCCGGCGCGTCGACGTACGCCTCCAGCAGCGACCGCCCCAGGACCTCTCGCGCCTGCGCGTCGCACGCCTCGGCCCGCTCGCGCAAGTCCGCGAAGGCCGCCAGCAGCCCCCCCAGCATGCCCACCGCCTGGCTGCCCTGCCCGGGGAACAGCCAGACCAGCGCGCCGGGGCCTGCGGGATCGGGGTCGAAGAACAGCCCGCCCCGCCGGTCGCGCAGCGCGCCGGGCGACGGACTGGACAGGTGCTGCGCGGCGCGCTCGAGCTGCTGCCGGAGCGCCGCCGGTCCCTCGGACACGACCGCCAGGGTGAGGCGGCCCGCGTCCGGAAGCGCCGCGGGCGCCCGCCCGCTCAGGAGGTCGCGCGCCTGCGCGGCGAGCCCGGCCGGGTCGTTCGCGCGCAGGCACAGCAAGCTGGCCACCGTGGACGTCGTGAGCCCCTCCCTCCCCGGCCCTCAGAATAGCGAACGACGCACGCTCACCGGGAGGCGGAGTCCCACAAACGCGATGGGGCGCGGAGGGCTTTCGTTCCGACCCTGGCGCCGGGTCAGCGGGTCCGGCTCCGCGTCGTGCAGGGCGTGAAGGGCCCCTTCAGCCGACGTGGTCCCGGGCGTGAGCGTGGGCGCTACAGCAGGGCCTCGGCGCCCTGGGCCACCAGGTTCAGCAGCCCCATGGCGGCGATGGCGCCCAGCAGCATCCAGGGCAGGTGCTTTCGCCGCACGTGGGCCAGCTCGTGAGCCATCACCGCCTCGACGTGCCGCTGGGGCATG
>JAWLGW010000921.1:485-3370 GCA_041690735.1 Planctomycetota bacterium | reverse complement strand
CGGCGCGCGGCGATCAGCTCGCGCCGCGACGCGCCGACGCCGGCGGCGTGGCCCGGCAGGTCCTCGATCCGCTCGCGCAGGCCGCGGGCCTGCTCCTCGAAGCGGGCCGCCGCCTCACGACTCTCCGCCAGCGCCTCGCGGGTCCGGTCGAGCTCCGCCTCCAGGGCCTCGCTTCGCTGCGCCAGCGCCTCGCCGGCCGCCTTGAGGGCGCCGCTCAGCTCGCGCTCCGACGCCAGCGCCTCGCGCAGGGCGTCGCGCTCCGCCTCGCTGGGCGAGGGCGCGACGCGCCCGGGGAGCGCCGGCAGGCTGGCGTCGACGAACCGGTCGCGGCTGCGGGGCCGGGCGCGCAGCCGCTCCTCGGCCTCGGCCCGCTCACGCTCGGCCTCGGCGAGGGCTGCCTCGAGCTCTTGCGCCCGCCGGCGCAGGGCCTCGTCGCGGCGGCTCGAGGCCTCGCGCTCGAGCTCGAGCTCGCGCACCCGCCCCTCGAGGTGGCGCAGCTGCTCGCGGCTCTGGCGCAGGAGCTGCGCCGCCGCCGCCCCCGAGGCCCGCTCCTCCTCGTAGCGGCTCTGCAGGGCTGCCAGGGCCCGCTTCAGCGCGTCCTCCAGCGGGTTGCCCCGCTCGAGCTCGAACACCAGCTGCTCGAGGGTCTCCAGCCGGGCGGACCGCTCCTCCGCCTCGGCGTACCGCTCGAGCTGTCCCGTGTCGTCTTCGCCCGGCGCAGCGCGAGTCTCCAGGCTGATCAGCCGCGCCTCGACCTCGGCCAGCACCGCCTCGACCTCGGGGTCGGCCGCGATCCGCAGCCGGACCAGCTCCTCCTCGAGGATCACCCGCTCGGCCTCGAGCGCTTCGACCCGGCGGCGCAGCTCGGCGTCCGCGCCGGCCTCGGCGCCGGCCTCGGCGCCGGGCGCGGCATCCAGCCGGACCTCGAAGGGCGCCGCCTGCTCGGCCGACTCCGAGTGGGGCGGCGGGTCGAGGCGCGGGATCGGACGGGTCCCCTCCAGCAGCTCGCGGGGGTCCTCGCGGCTCGCCTCGCGCAGGCGGAGCAGCTCCTCCTCGCGCGCCGCCAGCCGCTCCGCCAGCGCGCGCGCCTGGGTCCGCGCCTGCTCCAGGTCGGCGCGCGCCTGCTGAAGGGCGGCGTCGTCCCCGCCCTCCTCCCGGGGCGGCGGGCTCGCCATGAGGTCGTCGGCGGCCCCCTCGGCGAGCACCTGCTCGAGCTCGGCGGCCCGCGCCTCGGCGGCGTCGGCCCGCGAGCGCTCGGCGTCGATCAGCGAGGCCAGGCGCGGCAGCTCGACCCGCGCCGTCTCGCGCGAGGCCTCCTGCTCCTCTTGCTCGGCCAGGACCGCCTCGAGCTCCTCCTCGAGGGCCTTCAGCTCGCCCTCCAGCTCGGCGATCCGCGCCCGGTCGCGCTCGCGCTCGGCCAGGAGCGCGTCCTGCTCGCCTCGCAGGCGCGCCGCCTCCTGGCGGGCCACGTCCTTCACCAGGCCGATCAGCTGGTTGCGGCTCAGCGCGCGCACGCGCTGCAGCTGCACGCTGGTGGGCAAGGGCTTGGCCTCGCTCGACAGCGTGTTGAGCAGGCGCAGGGACAGGTCCTCCGCGCCCGAGTCCGAATGAGGGGCCATCGCCGGCATGCCAACCCCGAGGCGCCCGCTCCGGGCGCCTCCTCAGTGTGGCGATCCGGGCCCCCTCGAGCAACCGTGGTCCTTGACGAGGCGGGATTTGGATCGGTTTCGCGCGGGGAGGCGTCCTGGTGTGTGCGGCGCCGGGTCGACCGCGCGAAACCGACCCAAATCCCTGTGCCTGCGCCGCTGCTGTGGTGTGGAGCGGCCGCTCCTGCGCGGGGGCGCGGCGCGCTGTCGCACGTTCGAGTGCGCCTTGGCTGACGAGCGTCGCTGACCCCTGTGCTGTCGACGCGCATGCGCCCCGGCGCGCCCTCGGCGGCCCCTCGTCGGGACAGGCGCGTCCCGCCGAACGCTCCTCTGGGGCCCCGGGCACGGTGCTTGCGCTGGGGTCGGGAAGCGACCGGCGTCGCGGGAGGACGAGGCATGAGGGTGGAGCGCGTGGACGACCGGGTGGCGGTGGCCCTCGGGCAACCGAGTCCCCGCGACCTTCAGGAGCTCGCGGCGCGAGGCTTCCGCACCGTGATCAACCTGCGCCGGGAGGACGAGGAGGACGCCTTCTGGACCGCCCGGGAGGAGGGGGAGCGGGTGCGTCGCCTGGGCATGGACTACGCGCACCTGCCTACGTCGTTCGAGCGCCTCGACCGGGCCGCGCTGGCCGCCTTCACCGAGCGGCTGCGCCTGGCGCGCAAGCCGGCGGTGGTCCACTCGGGCAACGGGGCCCGGGCGATCGCCCTGGCGCTGATCGACCGCGGCCTCGAGGCCTACTGGACCACCGAGGAGGCCTTCACCTGCGCCGACCGCCTGGGCCTGCCCCTGCAGGACCACGTGCGGCAGGTGATCCAGAACAGCCTCGAGATGCGCCTGATCACCCCCGACGAG
Source organism: Planctomycetota bacterium (assembly GCA_041690735.1). Lineage (GTDB taxonomy): Bacteria > Planctomycetota > J058 > J058 > J058 > JAWLGW01. The sequence goes on along the minus strand of JAWLGW010000921.1, from coordinate 872 downwards.
CGGGCGGGCAGCACCCGGGCGCAGGCGTCCGGCATCCCCGCCGCCCAGCGCCAGCCGGGCCCCCGCTCCAGCGCCGAGGCGCGCTCGGCCAAGCCGCGGGACGCCAAGGTGCGCAAGCGACCGTAGCAAGATCCGGTAGGACGGCCTCCGGCTCGCCTCCCCCGAACGGGCGGGGCTTTGTCCCTATCAGAGCAGCAGTTGCCTCCCGAGCGGCGAACGTGCTCCGAGCCGCCTGGATCGTGCGCGTCGCCCCCGCTATGGTTCTGCAGCCATCAGGGGGGCGTCGTGAACTCGAGCCTGCGCGTATTGGATCGTCTGGGTGTCGCATCGGCGCTCCGGAGCGCGGCGCTCGCGACGTCGCTCGTCCTGGGGACGGGGCTGGTGTCC
>JAWLGW010000921.1:0-475 GCA_041690735.1 Planctomycetota bacterium | reverse complement strand
CTGGGCTGCGGTGGCGGCAGCAGCAGCGGCGGCGGCGCGGCGCCGGCCGTGGCGCCGGCCTTCACGAGCACCCCCCAGACCGCTGCGACCGAGCAGGTCGCCTACTCGTACACCGTCACCACCTCGGGTTCGCCGGCGCCCGCCCTGTCGGCGAGCGGCCTGCCGAGCTGGTTGTCCCTGAGCGGCAGCACGCTGTCGGGGACGCCGGCGCCGAGCGACGCGGGCAGCAGCGCCACCGTCACCCTGACGGCGACCAACGCCGCCGGGTCGGTCGATCAGACCTTTCAGATCAACGTGGCCGCGTTGCCCACCGGGACCTTCGGTTCGGCCACCTTCGAGAGCATCGAGTTCCAGTAGGGGGAGAACGCCCATGCAGCCCACCGCCATCACGTCGCCGTCGTGGCTCCGTCAGCACCAGCGCAAGCTGATCGCCGCCGGGGCGCTCGCCCTCCTGCTCGCCTACCCGGCCCACGTG
>JAWLGW010000920.1:0-3379 GCA_041690735.1 Planctomycetota bacterium | reverse complement strand
GACTTGGGAGCAGATCCTCAGGGGCTGACCCCGGCAGCCGGGCAGTCGCCGCGGCAGGCGCCGGACGTCGCGAATCGTTGCGCCGAGGTGGTGAGTGTTGCGCTTCGTTCGCTCCGGGCGCCCGCTCGGGGGAGGGGGAGGGTCTTCGGCGAGGGGGCGGCCTTGCGCGGTCAGCGTGTGTCGCTAACTTGACTGCCTCGCTGCTCAATAAGAGGCCTGGCGCACGTGATTTCGATCCACTGCCCGCACTGCGGGAATCCCATCACCGTCCCCGTCGCGCTCGGCGGACAGGTCGGGACCTGCGCGAAGTGCCAGGGCCTGGTGCCGATTCCGCGAGCGGCAGGCGCTCCTGCCGCGGCGTCGCCCGAGCCGTCGCCGCCGACGTCGCCCGAGCCGTCGCCGGCGCCGTCGCCCGCGGCGGAGGCCGCCGAGCCCGCCCGGGCGGCGGCTCCGCCTGCGCCGGCGCCGCCGCCCGCGTCGGCGCCGCCCGCGTCGGCGCCGCCCGCGTCGGCGCCGCTCCCGGCTGCGCCGCTGCCGCCTCCGCCGCCCCCCCTGCCCAGCGCGGTCGAGGCGGAGCGGCTGCGCCTCGAGGAGGAGCGGCTGCGGCTGGAGCGCGAGCGCCTGGAGCTGGAGCGGCGCATGTTGGCGGAGGCCCAGGCGGCGACCCGGCCCAAGCCGCAGCCGCCGCGGACGAGCGGCCAGCTGGCGGCGGTCAAGCGGACCCGCCGCCTCGACACGCGGGCGGTCGCGCCCCGCTCCTCTGTGCCGGCGGGGCTCGTCGCCTTCGGGCTGGCCGCCGGAGTGGTGCTGCTGCTCGGCGTGGCGGTGATCGTCTCTCGCCCGCCGCCCCCGCCGCCCACGGTCGGCGCGGCCCCCGCGGGCGCCGGCCTGGAGCTGGCGGAGGAAGCGCCGCCTGCCCCCAGCCCGCCGCCCCGGCGTGTCGAGCCGCGGCCTGCCGTCACTCCTGCCCCGCGGCGGGAGGACCCGCGGCGGGAGGACCCGCGGCGGGAGGAGCCGCCGCCCGCCGCCCCGTCTCCCGAGCCGAGCGGGGAGCCCGCGCCGATCGAGGAGCCCGCGCCGAGCGGGGAGCCCGCGCCGCGAGCGGAGGAGGGCGAGGAGCCGGACGAGCTGGACGAGTGGATGGCGGGGCTGGGGGGAGGCGCGCCGCCGGACGCGAAGCCTGCCAAGGGTCCGGCCAAGGGTCCGGGGGAAGGTCCGGGGGAGCGTCCAGGCGCGGCGGCGCTCCCGGCGCGCGCGCGGGCGCTGGTCGACGCGGCGCGAGACGACCTGGCCCGTGGGGACGCCCAGGCGGCGCTGCGGCAGCTCGACCAGGCGATCGGGCTGGCGCCCGAGTACGCCGACGCCTACTGCATGCGAGGGGTCGCGCGGGAGCGACTGGGCGACGCGGCCGGCGCGCTGGTCGACTACGCGCGCGCGGTCGAGCTTGCGCCCGAGAGCGCGATCGCGCGGGCCAACTACGGCAGCGCGCTGCTCGACGCCGGCCAGGTCGAGGCCGCGGAGGCGGAGTTCTCGGCCGCGCTGGAGCACGAGCCGCGCTTCGCGCTGGCGCTCCACGGCCGCGGACAGGCTCGCGAGCGGCTGGGGCGGACGGCGGAGGCCGCCGAGGACTACGCCGCAGCCCTGGGCGCCTACCCCCCGGACGCGCGCGAGCGGGCGTGGCTGCGCGAGCGCCTGGCCGCGCTCGCCTCCGGCGGGCCTGGCGCCGCGCCCCCCGTCGCGAAGGACGAGCGGAGCGAGGCGCTCGCCGGGGAGTTCCTCGCCCCCGACTGCCCGCCCATGCGCGCCAAGCAGATCGTGGAGGCGCTGGGGGAGGGCTACGCGTGGGACCCGGCGGCCCTGGCGGAGCTGCTCAACTCGCGGGAGGGCTACCAGCGGTGGGCGGCGGCCCCGGTCGGAGCGCTGGAGTTCCGGGTGCTGCACGCCGGCTACCTCAGGATCGACCTCGAGCCCCGCACCGCCGACCGGCTCAAGGGCGCCCTGAGCGAGGAGGCGCACGGACCGTTCGCGACCACGATCCTGCGCCGGCACTTCGCCCTGGCCGGCGGCAACGCCGCCACGCTGCGGAAGGGCTGGCGGACCCTCGAGAAGGCCAGGAAGGCGCGCGGCGCGCGGCTGCGGGCGAAGGGGCGCGACCTGTTCAACCCCCGCCACACCGAGTTCGTGACGGTGCGCGAGCTGGGCGCCAACACCGAGATCCAGCCCGGCGGGCACGTGCAGGCGGCCCTCCCCGCGGAGCTCAACGACGCGGGCTTCGCCCTGACCGTGTGGGTGTTCGTCATGGACGGCAGCGACGCTCGGGTGGCGTTCCGGGTCGCGGACGGCGGGTGGTGGGTCGAGGCCCACCGCGGAGAGTGGAAGACGCGCTCTGCCGACCAGACCACCTTCACCCGGCCCCTGCGCCCCTTCGCCTGGAACGCCGTGACCCTGGTCGTGATCCCCGACCGCTCCTCGGGCGCCCGCAACACCCGCACCGTGCGGATCACGGTCAACGACGAGGTGCTCATGAACTACGGGTCGCTCAACGGCCTGCTGAGCGGCGTCCGCGTCGAGGCGGGGGAGGTGCCGGTGGTGGTCGGCGCGATCGCGGTGCAGTAGGAGCGCGGACCTCGCGCTCGAGCCGCTCGCTCGTGGCAGCGCCTGGCCGAGCGCCTGCCGCGCCTCGACCCTTCGGCCGCTCCCTTGCTCCGTCCGGGGGTCGACCCCCGGAGCGGCAGCTTGGACGACGAACGCAACGAATCCGGGTTCGCGCGGGCGCGGCGGGTGGGGCTGGTCGCCGGGGCGGGGGCCTTCTTCCTCATGCTGGCGCTGCCGGCGCCGGCGGGGCTGCCCCTGGACGGGTGGCGCACGGCGGCGGTCGCCGTGCTCATGGCGGTGTGGTGGATGACCCAGGCCCTGCCGCTGGCGGCGACGGCGCTGGTGCCGCTGGCGCTGTTCCCGGCCCTCGGAGTGCTGGACGCCGGCGCGGCCTCGGCGCCGTATGCGAACGAGCTGATCTTCCTGTTCCTGGGCGGGTTCCTCCTCGCCGCCGCCATGGAGAAGTGGGGGCTGCACAAGCGGATCGCCCTGCGGATCGTGGCGCGGGTGGGCGCCGGGCCCCGGCGGCTGGTGCTGGGGTTCATGCTGGCCACCGGGTTCCTGTCCATGTGGATCAGCAACACCGCCGCGGCGGCCATGATGCTGCCGATCGCCCTGGCCGTGGGGGGCATGCTCCGCCCGGCGGACGCGGGCGGGCCTCACCCCTTCGGCGTGGCGCTCATGCTGGGGATCGCCTACGCCGCCTCGCTGGGCGGCGTCGCCACCCTGATCGGGACGCCCCCCAACGCCGTGCTGGCCGGCGCCGCCAGCGAGCTGCTGGGGC
>JAWLGW010000919.1:0-3384 GCA_041690735.1 Planctomycetota bacterium | reverse complement strand
CACTCCGCGCTCCACGTCGTAGGCGAGCTCCTCCTGGTGGGTCGCGCGGCTGACGTGACGCTCGCTGACCTCGGTGGCGACGCGGGCCGACAGCACCTGCGCCGGGACCACCGGCCAGCCGCCCGAGCACCAGTAGACGCGCAGCGCCTCGGCCTGGACCACCAGGATCGCTGCGCCCACCACTCCCAGCAGCAGGGCCCCGAAGAAGCCCATGGCGTCGAAGCCGTGCCGGTTCTTCAAGAAGAAGGTGGTGCTGGACGGCTCGTGCCGCAGGTCGAACCCCCCGTCGCGGCGCAGGATCGTGTACCTCTGCGGCGAATAGCCCTTCAGGCGGACCGTGACCTCGTCCCCCTCGACGGCGTAGGTGCCCTCCTTGGTGCCGTTGCGGAACACCGCCACCGCGCCCTCGTCGCGGAACTCGATGATGAAGAAGCCCCAGGGCACGCCGTGCCAGGAGCCGCCCTCGCTGCGCTCCACCTCCCACTCGCCCAGGAGCGGGTTCGCCTCCCGGTCGCCCGTCACCAGGGGACGGCAGCCGAGGCAGGTGAGGAGCAGCAGCGACAGGGCGACCGGCAGGCGACGCATGCGCGTCACGCTACTCGGGCGGCGGACTGCTCGCCACGGGCCCTGCGCCGGTCTCCCTGCTCCAACGCGCCGTCTCGTGCCGCGTGTCCCACAGCTCGTCCCACGCCCGTCCCTGCCGCTCGAGCCGCTCCAGCTCCTCGAGCTCGGCAGGCGTGAGCTCCTCCTCCGCCTTGCCATCCGAGCGGCGCAGGACGCGCTCCACCCGGAGCTCGCAGCTGACGGGTGAGGTCCAGCGCAGGAAGGTCGGGTCGCCGGAGTCGCATCGGTAGAGGACCGGCCAAGGGGGGCGCATCGGTCTCGAGAAGTCGACGATCAGGAGCTCGTAGGGGCAGGCCCAGAAACACCCCTCGACGGCCAGGAGCAGACCGTCCGGCGAGGGCTCGTGGGCGGCCCAGCAGAAGGCGATCCCCTGCGCTGCCTCCTGCGGGAGGTGATCGACGCGACGGCCCGTGTCGAGCTCGACGACGGTCTGGCCTTGATAGTCCTCTCCGGCGACCAGGTAGTCGTGGCCGCTCGGGTGGGCCTCGACCCAGGAGAAGGGAAAGGCGCTGTAGTTGCGCTGGATCTCCGCGATCACGGCGTCGTCGGCCGTCGAGGCCACGCGGCCGCGGCTGTAGTCCCAGCCACGAGGGCGCGTCGGGTGCCGGGTCACGAGCAGGCGGTAGCGTCCGCTCGGCGACAGGTGCTCCTTCGGGTCTCTAGCGTTGGCATCGCGAGCGTAGTGCGCCTGCCAGGCCGCGCGGTACCGGTGGAGCTCCTCGGGATCGATCTCCTTGGCGAGGTCCTGTCGCCGCTGCCGGTGGTACGCGTCGAGGCGGTCGAGCTCCGCGGACGCCGCGGCCCACGCCTGCCGCAGCGGGTCCGCCTCCGGGAGGTCTGCGGGGACCCGTCCTCCCAGCGCTGCTCGAGCGGCGCTCTCGGCTCCGGACGCACGCGCTTCGGCGAGCAGGGCCTCGACCTCCGCCTGGTGGTAGGCGGCGAGCGAGGGGCTCATCCTGAACGAAATGGTGGGGGCGGAGGACTGCTGGTCGGCGCTCACGCGGCGCTCCTCTCGTTGAGGGGGGGACACGACATGAGCCAGGGGGGACTCGAACCCCCGGCCTCCGAGGTCATTACTCTCGGCGCTCTACCGCTGGAGCTACTGGCTCTGGTGAAGTCGGTGTTCCCTGCGTGCTTCCGCCCGGCGCGCTCCCTACGAGCGCGCGCCGCCAAGGCTCCTTGGCGCGTCAGGCGCGAGCAGCTGCGCCTCGACCTTCCCCTCTCATCCTGGGGAGCGGATTGGCTGTCAATGCTTGCAGATCACGCCGTCATTGTTCCCCGAGGTGGGCGAGTCGTCAACGATTTCGCCGCGCGCCGGGCTGGCGCCAAATCGCGGGGCGCGATTCTGCGACGTCACACCCGCGCTCGCGGGGCCGTGGCGGCTGTCGCACGTGCGACAGCGCCCGAGCGAGGCGGGCACGGGAGCGCCAACAGGTGGCGGCTGTCTTGCGGGGCCGACGCCGCGCTGGTCGTCGTAGTGGGCCGGGCCAGGAGTGACGACGGATGCGCCGTGACGCCTCAGTTGACCGACCTCGCCGCCGGGGCGGCGCCCTGCACCGGCACCTCGACCAGCGGCACACCGGCCCGCTCGAGCACCGGGCGCGGGACGCCGTCCACCTCGACCTCGGTCCGGCCGGACGGCACGCGGATCAGCACCGTGCCGGGCTCGAGGGCGTGCGGGCTCAGGCGCAGGCGCACTGCCTCGCCAGCCACCTCGACCGCGTCCACGTCGGCCCCCGGCAAGAGGTGCCGGGTGCTGCCGATCACCTCGTACGGTTCGCCGCGCAGCAGGCGCAGGCAGGCCGCGCCGTGGGGCGGAAGCGTCACCTGCCGCGGCCCGTGCTGGAGGCCCTGGCGGCGGTCGTAGCTGTCGCCCGCCACCTCGACCGTGGCCAGGCGCGGGCCCAGGTTGAACAGGGCCAGATAGCGCCCACCCTGCACCTGCTGCTGGACCTCGAGCTCGACCCGGTACAGGTCCCCTTCGACGGTGACCTGGTGCACCCGCCGCCGGCGGAGCGGGAAGGCCGAGCGCAGGAGGGCCGACTGCTCGGCGCCGTACCGGCTCAGGTCGTCGGAGGTGAACAGCACGTCGCCCGCCACCACCGCCGCCAGCAGGAGGGTCTCCTTCTCGGTCGCCGTGAGGCGGACGCCGTCGCGCAGGAAGAACACGTCGGGGTCGTTGAGGAAGGCGCGGCCGCTGAGGGCCCACCGCCCGAGCGTGCTGGTGAGCGCGTTGTAGGTGGACAGGCGCTCGCGCACGTTCAGCAGGCGCAAGGGCGTCACCTCCCACCGCTCGGTGACGTCCGAGCCCACCCGGCACAGGTCGACCCGCCCGAAGGCGGGGCCGAGGGGGACCCCGCAGCCGAGGATCTGCGCGTCGCCGGCCAGCTCGCGCAGCAGGTCGAGGGCCTCGCACTGGGCCTGGCCGCGGGTGCGCTCCGGGCCGCCCGCCAGGCTGGCAGCGAACAGGAAGTCGAGCTTGAACAGCTCGAACCCCCACCCCCGCGCCGCCTCGAACACCTGGCGCAGGTACTCGCGCACGCCGGGGTGGAAGGGGTCGAGGGCGTAGTAGGCGCCGCTCCACAGCGGGTTGGTGCCGGCGCGCACCGGCCGGCCGCGGCGGTCGCGCAGCAGGTACTCCGGGTGGCGGCGGCGCAGCTCACACCGGCGCTCGCACACGAAGGGCGCCAGCCACAGGCCGGGGCGGAGGCCGCGGGCGCGCACCTCGGCGGCCAGGGGCGCCAGGCCGCGAGGGAACCT
>JAWLGW010000918.1:0-3389 GCA_041690735.1 Planctomycetota bacterium | reverse complement strand
CGCAGCCGGCGATCACCCGCCACCTGCACGACTTCCTCTCCCGCCACGGTGGCGAGGGCGGCCTGGCGCACGTCGACCGGGTCCTGTTCAACGGCGGCGTGTTCAAGACCGCCGCCCTGCGCGAGCGCGTGCTCGACGCGATCGCCGCCTGGCAGGAGCGGCCGGACGAGCTCGCCGGCAGCGACCTCGACCTGGCCGTGTCTCGCGGCGCCGCCTACTACGGGCTGGTGCGCCGGGGCAAGGGGACGAGGATCCGCGGGGGCGCCGGCCGGGGCTACTACCTCGAGGTGGGCGGCGGCCGCGAGCGCGCGGCCCTGTGCCTGGTCCCGCGGGGCCTCGACGAGGGGGCGGTGGTGCGGATCGAGGACCGCCCGCTGGAGCTGAAGGCGAATCGGCCGGTGGTGTTCCCCTTCCACACCTCCACCGACCGCGACGACCCGCCGGGCGCGGTGGTGACCCTCGACGACGAGGCGTTCGAGGAGCTCTCGCCGCTGCACACCGTGATCCGCATGGGCCGCAAGCGGAGCAGCAAGGCCCGCGACGTGCCGGTCACCCTGGTGGCGCGGTACACCGAGATCGGCACCCTCGAGATCTGGGCCGAGGCCAAGGACGGCGAGCGCCGCTGGCGCCTCGAGCTCGACACCCGCCCCCGCGAGGAGCCGGCCGAGCGCGAGGCGGCCGCCAGCAGCTCGGGCCGCCACGCCCCGGTGGAGGCGCTCCCGCCCCAGGAGGGCGGCCCGATGGTGGACCCCGCGCAGCTGGAGAAGGCCGCCCGCCTGCTGCAGACCGCCCTCGAGCTGCCCGCCTCGGCCGCTCAGCGCCCGCTGGAGAAGCTGGGGCGCGAGCTGGAGGAGGCCCTGGGCGGCGCGCGGGAGGGCTGGCCGGTGCCGGTGATCCGCGCCCTCGCCGACGTCCTGCTGGACGTGAAGGAGACCCGCAAGCGCTCGCCCTACCACGAGGCGCGGTGGTGGAACCTGCTCGGCTTCTGCCTCCGCCCCGGCTTCGGGGCCACCCTGGACGACTTCCGCATCAGCGAGGCCTGGAAGCTGTACCTGGAGGGGATCGTCAACGCCCGCCGCGACTCGGTCGCGCTGGAGTGGGTGGTGGCCTGGCGGCGGATCTGCGGCGGCCTCAACCGGGGCCAGCAGGAGACCCTGTTCTCGCCCATCGCGTCGGCCCTCCTGCAGGGGAAGAGCCGCGGCGCCAGCAAGCAGGTCCTGGCCGAGTACTGGCGCCTGGCCGCCTCGCTCGAGCACCTGTCCCCCAAGAAGAAGCGCCAGCTGGGGGAGCAGCTGGTGACCCTGCTCGAGAAGGGCAAGGCGCCCCCCCGGTGGGGGCCCTGGGCCCTGGGCCGCCTGGGCGGCCGGGTGCCCCTGTACGGCCCCCTCGACCGACTGGTCTCCGCCGACGTCGCCGCCGCCTGGCTGCGCCGCCTGCTCAAGCTCGGCCGCCGGGCCAAGAAGGGCGCCGACAGCGGCGTGTTCGCAGTGGTCCAGCTGGCCCGGCTCACCGAGGACCGAGCCCGCAACGTCCCCGACGACCTGCGCCAGGAGGCGGTCCGCTTCCTGGAGGAGCGCGGCGTCGACCCCCGCACGATCCGCCCCTTGCAAGAGACCGTAAAGAGCGAGGTGCGGACCCAGCAAGAGTTCTACGGAGACAGCGTCCCGATTGGCCTGGTGCTCAAGGGTGGGGCTTAGGGGCGACGTACCGGGGGGGATCCCCCGAGCGGGTCACCTCGGTCCACTTGTCTTCCATCTCGCCCCAGGCATCGGTTAATCTGAACAAACGTTGCGCTTCCACTTGTGCGCCTTGCAGCAGCGGGATATACCGTCGGCACGGGAGAGGACATGGCAAAGAAGAAGACCGCCTCCAAGCGAACGACAAAGAAATCGCCCGGCGCCCGGCGCCCCCGCGGCGACGGCAAGCGCAAGCGGCGCGAGTGGACGGTGACCACCTTCGACGAGCTCGATGCCTTCCGCGCCAAGCACGGCATCCCCAAGAAGAAGATGGCCGAGCTCCTCGAGGTGACCAACAGCACCTATCACAACTGGGCCCGCGGGATCGCCGTGGCGACGCCCAAGACCCAGCAGCGGATCCGGCGGATCATCGACGCGGGCCCCCCCTCCGCCAACGGCGAGGCGGGTCACGAGGCGATGTCGCGCCCCGAGGTCATGGAGGCCACCGGTCGCATCGTCCAGAGCTACCTGGCGGCGAAGCCCCAGAACATGACGATCGAGAAGCTGGTCGAGCTGGTGCGCGAGGTCCGGACGGCCCTCGTCACCTGAGCAGGCGGCGGCCGCCCCCGCAGCCGCCCGCTCCAGCGCCCGAGGGAATCAAGAGGAGACGCCGGCTCGGCGTCTCCTCTTGCGTTGGTTAGCGGCCGAGAAGTTTGAATGGAGCGCCCGCCGCGCTCGACCCCGCGTTGACGGGCTGCGGTCGGGTAGTTAAGACCGGCGGCTCGCCCTCAGCGCCCGCCACCGGGGAGACGCCGTGATCGCCCTCAAACCGATCTTCAACCTGCTCAAGCTGCTCAACTCCGAGACCACTGCCGGCGCGATCGCCGCCGCCTTCGCGGTGGGGCTGGTGCTGGGGCTGGTGCCCGCCTCCACGCCCCAGTTCGCGCTGGTGGCGGTGGCCGTGCTGTTCTTGCGGGTCAACCTGAGCGCCTGCATGGTGGCCACCGGCCTGTTCAAGCTGGTCGCGATCGCCGCCTCACCGGCCCTCGACCGCCTGGGCCGGACCCTCCTCGAGGCGGAGGGGCTGCGCGGCCTGTGGACCGCGCTCGCCAACTCCGACGCCTCGATCTTCATGCTGCACAACTCGGTCACCCTGGGGGCGACCCTGGCGTCGGCGGCGCTGTTCCTGCCCACCTTCTTCCTGTTCCGGTGGGCGGTCGGCCGCTACCGCGACGTGGTGGGCGAGCGCCTGGCGCAGAGCCGGATCGCCATGTTGATCAAGAGCCTCAAGGTGTACCGCCTCTACCGCTGGGGCAGGAGCTGAGCATGGTCATGCAGGTGCTGCTGTATCTCCCCGAGCCTGGCAGCGAGGGCGACGGCCCCGCCGGGCGCGAACCCGGCGCCGAGGCGCTCTCCGCCGCGGCGAAGGACCTGCGCGAGGCGCGCGAGGCGCTGCTCGACACCAAGTGGTCCAAGGTCACCCGGATCACCCTGGGCGCCGACACCAGCGAGGAGGCGCTCCGGCAGGCGATCGCCGGCAGCGACCCCAAGCAGGGGTTCGTGGTCCTCGACCCGCCCACCGGCGCCGAGGCGGTGGCGCGCCTCGAGGCGGCGGTCCGCGAGCACGCCCCCGGCAAGGGCCGCAGGCGCCCCCTGCGGGCGGTGTTCTTCCGCCCGCCCCCGCGGGCGACCGAGCAGGAGGACGCCTGGCTG
>JAWLGW010000917.1:2548-3391 GCA_041690735.1 Planctomycetota bacterium | reverse complement strand
GTTCAAGGTCAAGGACCGCGACCGCGACCAGGAGGTGAACTACGCCACCCTGGCGCAGCTCACGGCGACGGACCTGATCGACCCGGTCTTGGGCTCGGGCACCAAGGCCGGCTACCTCCTCAGCGTGAGCCCCTCCAGCGTCGACCCCTCGGCCGGCTGGCACGGGGTGGCCAACCCGGCGGTGCCGGGCGGCACCGGCGACCGGTCGTTCGTCACCAACCACGGGTGCGTGATCTTTAGCTCGGACGGGCCGCTGGCGCTCGACGCCGCCACCTGCGCGATCCCCGCGGGGCTTCAGCCGGTGGAGTAGGCGATCCCGCGGGCGCCCCGCTGGCGCAAGTTGGCGCCGGCCAGGGCGGCGTAGGTGAGGTCGGGCAGCTTGCGGGGGTGAGCGGGGTCGAGGTCGAGCACCCCCAGCGCCCGCAGGGCGCCCGCCACGTCGTCCGGCAGGGGCGTCCGCCCCACCCGGGCCGCCAGCGCCTCGCGATCGAGCAGCGTCCGAGTCCCCTCCACCACGAGCAGGTCGGGGTCGTCGGGGTCCAGGCGGGCCCAGGCGACCCGCGGGAGCCCGCCGGCGCGGGCCAGCGCCCGCGCCAGGTCGGGCTGGGGGCGATCGCCCTCCACCAGCAAGGTGGTCCAGCCGCCCCGCGAGCGCAGGGCGATGAACCGGTTTGCACCCGGCTGGGTCCGCGCCAGCGGCCAGGCCAGCGGCGCCGCCGGCCGCAGGGCGCGGGTCAGCGCGCGCTCCACCGCCTCCGGGTCGCCTGCGGCGTGCAGGCGGGCCCCCACCAGCGGCGGCAGCGGCGGCGGGGCGCTCGCCGCCAGGGCCGCCTCCCGCGCTGC
>JAWLGW010000917.1:0-2538 GCA_041690735.1 Planctomycetota bacterium | reverse complement strand
CCACCAGGGGGCTGGCCTCGATCAGCGCCCGCGCCTCGGCCTCGGGGCGCGTTCGCCCCAGCAGCGCCCCCACCGTCGCCGGATCGAGGCCGGGCGAGGGCGCCTGGGCCGAGAACGTCAGCAGGTCCGCCAGCGAGGCGCCGCTGCGGCGGCGGAAGGCGACGTTGAGGGCCACCAGCCGCAGGAACACCAGGGCCCCCGCAGGATCCAGCTCCGGCGCCAGCGCCGCCAGCGCCGGCTCGGGAGGGGCGGCCTCGCGCGAGCGCAGGACCGCCTCGGTCAGCTGGTCGAGGTGGGTCGGCCCCGCCGCCCGGGTCAGCTCGAGCAGGTCCTTGTCGAGGTCGACGTCGTCGAACGCGAGCGTCTCGGCCCCCACGCTGGCCGCGATCAGGTCGCCCACGTCGGGCAGCCACCGGTGCTTGAGGTACCGCAGTACCAGGTCGGTGCGCGCGTCGCTCCACAGGGCGAGGTCCCAGCTCATGGGCGGCAGGGTAACGCGGGCCGGGGACGCGGGGGAGTGTGGGGCCGTGAAAGGGCGCCCCGGGCGGTGTCTTCTCGTGGTCGTGCTCGTGACCACGCCCGGCTGAGCATGGGCACGGGCGCGATCGCCGGCGCCTTGGGACGCGGCCAGGAACGAATCCAGCAGTCCGTGTCGGTCCTTACCGCGCTCGTGGTCGTGGTCGTGGTCGATCGTGGTCGACCACGAGCGCGAGCGCGAGTGACCAAGCCAGCCGCGGCGAGGACCGACGAGACTGCTGGAGTGGCTTCTGGACGCCTCCTTAGAAGTTGACGCCCAGGCCGAGGTACACGAACAGCAGCGACACCTCCTGCTCGGAGTCGCTGAGGGTCAGGTCGCCCCGGTGCGTGTTGGTGTTGATCTTGTTGGGCAGGGCCCACTCGACCGCGGTCGTCAGCTCCATGAGCGGCCCCACCTGCACGGTGAAGCCGGTCGACAGGTGGTGCTCGCTGATCGTCGGCTGCTGCGGGGTGGTGGTGCTCTTGGGGGTGGGGCTCTTGGCGTAGTTGTAGCCGGCGCGCCACACCAGCGACCAGGAGGGGACGCCCTCGACGATGTCCTGGCCCTCGTGCAGCAGCGCCGAGGCCCCCAGGGCGATCACGTGCTGGTCGCGCCAGCGCAGCGGGACCCGCACCCGGATCGTGGTGCCCACCAGGGCGTCGAGGTTCTGACTGTCGCCGTTGTACAGGCGCGCCTTGAACTGCCGGAAGGCGTCGCTCCAGTGGATGAAGGTGTAGTCGAGGCCCAGCGACAGCCAGGGGGCCGGGCGCACCGACAGGCCCACGCCCACCATGCGGGGGAAGTGGACGTCCTGGATGCGCATGTCGTAGTTGCCGACGAACGGCGCGTTGGGGTCGATCGAGGGGTCGAGCAGCGCCAGGGCGGCGGGACCGCCGAGGTTGGAGGTGAGCGTCGCGATCTGGTCCTCGCCGTCGACCAGTGCCCGGCCGAAGTAGTCGGTGGTGTGGCCGCGCTCCTGATAGACCACGCCCAGCGAGAGAAAGCGGGACTGGAACATGAGGCCGATCCGCCCCGACAGGCCCCAGCTGCCGTTGTTGTTCTCCGAGTCGGTCTTGGCGTCGTCGACGTCGGCGATCGTGTACAGCTGCTTGGCGTCCAGGAAGATCGAGGAGATCTCGAAGGTGTCCTGCAGCGAGGAGAGGGGCTGCGCGATCCCGCCGTCGAGCTCGAACTGCGAGTACAGCACCTGCAGCGACACGCCCACCGACAGGAAGCGGGTGATCCGGAAGGCGAGGGAGGGCGTGATCGCCAGCGACATGACGTCGGTCTCCCAGTCGACGGGCCGGGCGAAGGCCGAGGTGCGCATGTCGGCCATCTTGATCTTGCCGCCGGTCACCGGGAACACGCCGAAGCCCACCTTCCAGCGGCTCCCGTACAGCTCCTCCTCGGTGGGCTCGAAGGCCGCGCCGTCGTCGGGCGGGTCTTGCGCCTGCGGCTCCTCCTCGGAGTCGCGCAGCCCCCAGTTGCCGAGGTCGAACAGGGGCGCGATCTCCCACTCCTTGGCCGGATCGAACACCAGCCCCAGCGAGTAGGCGGGGGCAGGGAAGAACACCTTCTGCTCGTTGTCGAAGCTGCCGAACGAGTTCGACCACTTCACGGTGGGGAAGATGATCGCCCAGTTGTTGTCGAACCGGTTGCCCCAGGTGAACGCCATGCCGGCGGGGTTGTTGGCGGGGCCGATCCCGTCGTCGGCGTAGGCGTAGTCGACGCCGCCGCGGCCGGCTGCTCGCGCGCCGTAGGCGGTGGGCTTGGCGCCGTTGGTCGCCTGCGCCGGTGTGGCGCACAGGAGCGCGGCCGCGAATCCGACCAGCGCGGGGGCGGCGAAGCGGTTCGAGAGCGGCACGGCGGACCTCCGGGTTCGACGCGGTGCCCGCTCACCTTAGGCGGACGGGCGAGCCCGTGTAAAGCCCACTGTGTGTTTCTGGGGGGCTCCGCCCCCCAGATTCCCCCCGAAGAGCGCTCCGGCGGAGGTGCGGGCTCCCCCGTCTCGACTGGGACAC
>JAWLGW010000916.1:0-3399 GCA_041690735.1 Planctomycetota bacterium | reverse complement strand
TAGCGGTTGAATTCGCTCGAGCCGATCACCACCCGGGGCTCGTCCGCGAACAGCACCCGACCCGTGACGCCCGACGCCGTCAGCGGCTCGCGCCGCAGGTCCGCCGTCCGCAGGTCGTCGCGCAGCTGCGCCAGGTAGCCGGGGTCGCTCGCCGGCAGCAGCGCCGCCAGCCCGTCGAGCAGGGCGCCCCGGTCGACCTTGGCCAGCAGGTCGATCGCCCGGGCGTGCCGCTCCCAGCGCGCGACGTCCTCGTCGGTGTGCAGGTAGATGTGCTCGGCGAACTTGTCCGCCAGCCCCGGGAGGGTGTCGCGCAGGTGGGCCTGCTCCTCCTCGCTCAGCGCCGCGAACGCGCGCCGCGCCGCGGCGGCGGCCTGCTCCACCAGGCCATACAGGTAGCGCCCGTGCTCCGCCGGGCTCGCGCCCGGCGAGGGCGGCTCGGGCGGCGCCGCCGCCCGCGCCGCCGACGGCGCGTCGAGGGTGGTGCGCGCCAGGTGGAGCAGCCGCGCCAGGTCCCCCTGGCGGTGCGCCCGCGCCAGCTCGCTCGCCAGCTGCCGGGTCGCGTCCGGCAACCGGAGCGGGTCGCGCCGCAGGTAGCGGACGGTGCTCAGCCGGAAGGGGTCGTCGTTGCGCTCGTCCTCGTCGAAGCGGCGCAGCAGGTCTCGCCAGCGCTCGCTCAGGGGCGTCCCTTCCCGGACGGCCCGGGCGATCGCCGCCGCCGCCAACCGCGCCTCGGGGCCCAGCTCGAGCGCCTCGAGGTCCGGGCGCAGGGTGGCGTTCGCCGGCAGCGGCGGCCCCGAGGCCTCGGGCCGCTCGCCGAGGGTCACCCGTACCACCGCCTCACGGGTGGAGCGGCGGGCCCGCACGCCCACCAGTCGCTCGGGATACTCCTCCAGCAGGGCGGCGAGGTCGGGCAGCGCCTCGTCCACCGCCCGGCCCGACGCGTCGCGGGGCGGGCCCACCGGCTGCTCGTCGAGGTAGGTCCGCACCTCGACCGCCCGCCGGCGCACCCGCAGGGCCACCTCGGCGCCGGCGCCCCGGCGGCGGACCTCCTGCCCGAAGGCGGCCAGCACCTCGCCCTCGGGCGCGGCCAGGGGCGCGCCGTCCAGCTCCAGCAGCAGGTCGCCTGGCTCGAGGCCCGCCTGCGCGGCGGGAGAGTCCGGCACGACCGCCGTCACCCGCACCGCGAACGCCCCCTCGCCGACCTGCGCCGGCGCCATGGAGACGCCCAGGAAGCCCGGGACCTTCTCCTGGCTGTCGGAGGCCCGCGGCTCGGAGGCCTCGCCCCCGCCCGCCGGGCCTGGGCCGCCCTGCTGCGCGGCGACGCTCGAGGCGCTCAGCGCCAGCGGGAGGAGCAAGGCCAGCGCGCGGCGGCCTCGCCTCACAGTCCCCGCTCGATGCTCGCCACCGTGAACAAGCTGTCGCCCAGGCCCGGGTTGATCTCGCGCTGACTGAACCGCCACAGGGTCTTGGTGCCGCGCTGGTGGTCCTCCATGACCGCCCGGTTTGGTCGCCACAGGCCCGACACCTGCGCGAACCCGAGGTTGCGGAGCGTCTTCTGGTGGCGCCCCTTGGGGTCGTAGTAGTCGATCTGGTGGGTGAGGAAGCGGTCCTTGCTCACGTACAGGACCCGCTTGGAGTAGCCCGAGCTGGCGCCCTGGCGGGGCTTCGCCTCCACCACGTACACCGCGGCGCCGCCGACCTCGCCGTCCTGGAGGCGCTGGTAGGTGTTGCGCTCGAAGTCCTCGGTCCGCAGGTCCTCGTAGGTGAAGTCGGTCTGCGCGAACCGGTTGGAGCGGTCGGCCGAGGCGATCTTCTTCGACTTCTTGAGGGCCGGCAGGAAGATCCACTGGTCGTCCGACCGCTCGCTGGCCTCGATCGTCAGCAGGGCCGTCCCGGCCACCGCCGGGGGGGAGAGGAACTGCAGCACGTGGTTGTCGTTCCCGTCCTCGCCCGCCTTGAACAGCATCTTGAGGTCCCGCCGCTGCTTGCGGTCGTCGGCCGACACCAGGACCATCTCGATCACGCCGCTCTCGTCCTTGGAGCGGTGCATCTGGTCGGCCCGGCGGACGATCGTCTCGCCGTCGAGGTCGCCGGCGACGGCCAGGGAGGCGGCGGCGGCCAGGGCCGCGGCGGCCATGAGGGGGGTGCGCTTCATGGGCGTGCTCCGATCAGCAGGGGAAGAGGAGTATAAGCCCGAGCGTGGGCTTCGCGCGGAGCGCTCCGCCCGCACCGAGCCTCGGGGGGAATCTGGGGGGGCGGCTGGCGCGAGATGCAGCGACAGCCCATTCGTGCCCGTGCCCGAGACTCCGCGGGCGCGGGCGCGGGCACGGGCACGCAAGAGAGGTGAGTTCCTCTCCATTGCGACAGCCTCGGGGCGGAGCCCCTCAGAAACCACACAGGTTTGACCCGTCCTTGTCGATCCGGTATGACGGGAGTCTGAGTTAACTCCAAACCTCACAAGGGGCGAGACCCACAGGGGTCGCCGGGCGAGAGCCACACCTATGGCCACACTCGAGGTCCTCAGCGGCAAGCGGAAGGGGCGCGTGTTCGACCTGCCCGACGGCGGCGAGGTCGACGTCGGCAACCGCAAGTCCGCCAAGGTCTCCATCCGCGATCCGTGGATCTCCTACAACCACGCCAAGATCGTGGCCGAGGGCGGACGCTTCGTCATCGAGGACTGCGGCTCGTCCAACGGCACCTGGATCGACGGCGAGAAGATCAAGCGCCACGAGCTGACCGAGGGGCAGCTCATCTACTTCGGCAAGACCAAGGTCCGGTTCCGGATCGCCGAGGGCGCCGCCGCCGCGCCGGCCGCCGCCGAGCCGGCCGAGGGCGAGAAGCCGTGGTGGGACAAGGTGGTCGACTCGGGCGACGGCGAGCGGGCGCGCCCGCGCCTGCGCCGCCTGGAGGCCGAGCTGAACGAGGAGCGCCGCATGCGCGCGGCGCTGGAGAGGTTCTTCGACCTGCCGAGCGGGGCGAGCGTGGGCGACGCCGCCCGGGCGGGCGAGCTCGAGCGGCAGGTGCGCGAGCTGGAGGAGAAGCTGCAGGCGGCCAGCGGCGCCAGCGCCGCCGACGTGGAGCAGGCTCTCGAGGAGGAGCGCGCCCGCGCCGACAAGGCGCGCCGCGAGCACATGTCGAAGCTGGTCGAGCTGGAGGGCAAGCTCCAGCAGGCCGAGCACAAGAACGTCGAGCTGGAAGGCCGCCTCAAGGACAAGACCGAGCAGGCGAAGAAGGACGTCGAGAAGGCGCGCGACAAGGTGCAGGCCGAGCTCGACGAGCTCAAGGCGGCGCTGGAGGGGGCGCGCAAGAGCGCCAGCGAGCTGGCGTCGGGCGGCGACGAGGCCCTGGCCGCCGAGCGGGAGCGCGGCGACAAGCTGGAGAAGGAGCTCGAGGAGTGGC
>JAWLGW010000915.1:0-3400 GCA_041690735.1 Planctomycetota bacterium | reverse complement strand
GGCGGGGCCCGGTGCGGCGGGGCCCGGTGCGGCGGGGCCCGGTGCGCCTGGGGCCGACCCGGCGGGCGCCGACTCGACGGGGTCCGACCCGGCGCGGGCCCACCCGGCGGCCCTGTGAGCCGAAGTTGATCCCGCGGACGCTGCCGATCTGGATTCGCGGCAGGGTCGGGGGCTTGGGCAGCGCCTTCGCGCTGCGCCGCGCCGAGGCCTGCAGCGCGAGGGCGCGCTCGGGCGTCTCCACCTGACCGCCGAGGTCGTCGAAGGCGCCCACGCCCGGGAGTTGACCGCCGTGGCGCGGCTTGAGGATCAGCCGCCCCTGGTAGTCCCGGGTGAGGTGGGTGTCGCTGAACTGGCAGATCAGGTCGAGGGCGTCCTCCCAGGGGATCGGCTGGACCAGGCGCAGCGACACCTGCCGGGGCGGACCCATGTAGCGGAGCTCGATCCCGGCCTGCTGCGCGAGCTGGGGGAGCACCTCGCAGGTCAGGTCGGCGTCGCGCAGGTTGAGGAGGACCTCGCCGTCCCCGCGGTGGGCCGCGCGGGAGGCGGGGCGGGGGGCGCCGGCCGCGAGGGTGACGCCGCGCTGGCGCGCCTTGGGGCGGGCCGCCGGGTTCACCAGGGTCACGCCGCTCGGACGACGCTCGCCGTCCGCCTGTTCGTCCCGGGACGCGCGCTCCTGCGGAGCGCGCTCCCGCTGGAGCGCAGCCTGGACGGTGGTGCTCCCGTCCTCGTCGCCGGCGACGGCGGCGGTGGTGCAGATGAGGCAGCTGGACGTGAGGGCGAGCAGCAAGGGGGTGGCGCGGACCATGACAGGCACTCCTTCCCGGGGTCGGGACAGAGCAAACTGCCGACCGACAGCCGGAGCCCTTAAGCCGCGCCAGCTCCAAGGCGGGCGCCACGGATCGTCTCAGGTGGGGATCACGGTCCCGCCGTGGTTCCCAAAGGCTGAAAGGAGTTGGGACCGGGAGACCGTCAACCGATGGTGCCAGGGCGGCCGTCCCGCCGGGCCTGGTTCGGGTAAGCTGCCTCCCATGACCGGACCCCTCACGCCGTGGCGCTGCAAGCACCGGCGGTGCGAGCTCGAGGACGCGGCCGCCCTGGCGGAGCGGTTGGCGGCGGACGCCGACCTGCGCGAGTTCGTGCTCCAGGCCCTCGACCTGACCGGGTTCGACCTGTCCGGGGCGCAGGTCGAGGGGGCGATCTTCCTGGGGTGCCGCTTCGGAGACGACGCGCAGCGCCTCGACCTCGTGAGGCGGGGCGCGGCGGTGTTCCCAGCCCTCGACGGCCTGCCCTACGACGCCTATCGCGGCGCTCTGTACACGGTGGACGAGCTGCTCGAGGGGTGGAGCGAGGGGGGCTACACCGCCACCCGCGACTTCCGCATCTTCGCGCACTTCGACCGCGAGCGCCGCGACCCCGGCGGCGTGCGCCTGCGGGAGAGCCTCGCCCAGCGCCTGCACGACCTCGCCATCGACGACGCCCTCCACGAGGTCCTCGAGCAGCAGGCGGGCCGCGGCGTGGTGGGGATCATGGGCGGACCCGGGACGCCGCGCAGCGACCCCTCCTTCCGGCAGGTGGCCGAGGTCGCCTGGCGGCTGACCCGGGCCGGTTACTTCGTCGCCAGCGGGGGAGGGCCGGGGATCATGGAGGCCGCCAACCTCGGCGCGTACCTGGCGAGCTACGCCCGGCCCAAGGTGCTCGATGCGGCGATCGACCTCCTGGCGCGGGCCGATCGGTTCGACGGGGGCGAAGCCGAGGGGACGCCCGAGTACCTGCAGGCGGTGCGCGCTTACTTCCGCGCCGGACGCGCCGTGGTGGAGCGGCTGGGCCCCGAGGCGGACGGCGAGGCGGCGCGGCGGTTCGGGCGGGAGCGGACCGCGCCTGGGCGGAGCCTGGCCGTGCCCACCTGGTTCTACGGGCACGAGCCGACGAACCTGTTCGCCAGCCACGTCGCCAAGTACTTCTCCAACAGCCTGCGCGAGGACGGCCTGCTGGCGATCGCGACCGGCGGCGTGGTCTACGCCCCCGGCAGCGCGGGGACGCTGCAGGAGGTGTTCATGGACCTGGCGCAGAACCACTACGCGACCTTCGCCTTCCGCAGCCCCATGGTCTTCCTGGGGAGCGCCCGCTACGCGGCGGTGTTCGAGCTGGTGCGAGGGTTCGTGCGCGAGCGCGGCATGGAGGCGGTGTACGGGGACCTGTTGGCCCTCGAGGACGAGCCGGCGGCCGTGGTCCGCTTCATCGAGGCGCATCCGCCCCGCCTGCGCCCGGACGTGACGCCGCTGTACGACCTGCCGGGCGTGGAGCCCGAGCGGTCGGCGCGGTAGCCTGGCTGCGGGGGGAGCGGAGGCGGCGTTGGGGGAGAGCGCCAACCGAGCGCTGCACGAGCTGCTGGCCGACCGGGCGCTGCTGTCGCCGGAGCGGCTCGACGAGGCGTTGCGTGAGGCAGCCTCGCGGCGGGTCCCCCTCGAGCAGGTGCTGCTCGAGGCGCGCGACCTCGCGCCCGCGGTGTGCCGGGAGCTCCTGCTGGTGCGGCGGCGGCAGGGGAACGTGTGCGGCGACTGCGCCCGCGTCACCTACCTGCTGGCTCAGCAGGAGGCACAGACCACCGCCTGCGAGTACTGCGGCGGGCGGCTGGAAGGCCCGCAGCCTGGCGCTTCGGGCGTCCTGCCGCGGCCGCCCGCCGCCTCGCAGCGCCTCACCCGCCGGCCGCCGCCGCCGCCGCCGAGCAGCGCCCACCCCCGCCTCACCCGGCGTCCGCCTCCGCCCGTGCGCCGCCCGCCAGGAGAGTCAGGGGCCGCCCCGCGACCGCGCCCGGCCGCCCCTCCCGCCCGACCGGCTCCCGCCTCGCCTCGAGGCCGGCCCCAGCCGCGGGTGACGCCGCGCGCTCCCGCCCCGGCCGCCTCCGCTCGGGAGGCGCGGCCGGCGCGGCCCGCGCCCTCCCGGCCCGCGCCCCGCGTCGCTCCCCCGGCCCCGGCCGCGGCGGTCGACCCGGCGGAGCTGCGTCGCCTGGTCCGCAAGGAGGTCGAGGCGCTGCAGATCGCCCGGCGCGCCGGGCACGCCGCCCGCGAGCAGGCGCGGCGGACGCTCCGTCAGGCCCTCGCCGAGGAGGACGTCGTCGAGCTGACCCACAAGCTGAGCGAGCGGGTGCTGGCCCTCGAGGGCCTGGTGCGCGAGCTGCGGGGGCTGGGCGAGCGGGTCGAGGAGCGGGTCGTCGAGCGGGTCCGGCAGGACGTCCTGGCGGAGGGGCTGCCTCAGGCTACCCGCGACAAGATCACCCACGAGACCCTGCAGGAGGTGCGCAAGCGGCTGGCTCAGGACGACGTGACCGCGCTGGTGGAGGGCATGTTCCAGCGCGCCCTGGCGATCCTCGACGCGCGCCTCGAGGCGGACGGCCTGCTGG
>JAWLGW010000914.1:0-3400 GCA_041690735.1 Planctomycetota bacterium | reverse complement strand
CATTCCCTGTTCTCATTCTCTGTTTGCTGTTGATACTCCGTGTTCGATCTCCTCGGGCTACCGCGGCTGCATTTCGCGACAGCCTCGGGGGGGCGAAGCCCCCCCCCGCAAGCCACGTCAGCGGCGGCGGCCGCCGCCGCGGGCCTCCGCTCGCGCCGCCCGGGGCCGGGCCTCGTTGACCGTCAAGGTGCGGCCCTCGAGCGAGACGCCCTCGAGGGCCGCGATCGCGGCGCCTGCGCCGGCGTCGTCCATGTCGACGAAGCCGAAGCCTCGCGCCCGGCCGGTCTCCCGGTCGGTCACCAGGTGGACCCGAACCACCTCGCCGTGCGGCGCGAACAGCTCGCGCACGTCGTCCTCGGTCGCGCTGAAGGGGAGATTGCCCACGTAGATGGTCTTCATGTCGTGTCCTGCCCGATCAAGGCCCGGGTGTCCTCCGCGGCGTGCGCCACCGGGCCTGGCGCCGCCGGGATCGCTCCGGGGGCGACCGTCCGCCGATGCCGGAGCTGCCTCGATCGTACGGCGGCCGCGTCGAGCGCCGCGGGCGGCGTCCCTGCGGAGCGGGCCCCGCGCGCCTCTAGCGCCTCAGGCGGGGTCGGGGAGGTCGGGCTCGGGCTCCTGGTAGCGGGTGGTGGTGCGCCAGGCGACCACGCGCGCCTTGGGCGAGCGCTCGTCCAGGGCCGGGGCGGTCCACCAGTAGCCCTCGTGCAGGTACGGGGTCCCCACGGTGAGGCGGCGCAGCCGGGCGGCGGGGCGGCCGCTGTGTGGGTTGCGGCCCGGGTCGCGGTGGAGGCGCAGCACCGCCTCCACCAGGAGCTCCACGTCCTCCGCGGGGACGAGCTCGGCACGTGGAGTGGCCGCGCCCTCCAGCAGCCACTCCACCCGGCGCAGCCGGCTCAGCTCCACGGCGCCTCGCCCGCCCGGTCCTGCGCCGCCAGCTGAGCGCCGACCGGGTTCACCGCCCCCGCGGCGAGCACGCCCTCCAGGAGGGCGCGCATGGCGAGGTACCGCCAGGTGGGCAGGACGTGCCCCGGGGCGGCCCGGAAGAAGGCCCGGGCGGCGACCACCTTCCCCGTGGCCGGGTCGACCTCGCAGGCGACGGCGTCGTCCTCGAACCGGTCCGGCGCGCCGGGCGTGCGCACCAGCGTGTGCTCCACCCCCTCGATCCGTCCCCGCAGGCGCAGGCCGCCCGGCAGGGCCAGCCGCTGGAGGGTGAACCCGTCGTGGCTCGCCGCCTCGCGGTAGCTGGCCTCGCCCGAGAAGAAGCGCGGCTTGATCACGTACGGGCCGCCGTCCTCGGGGCAGAACACGTCGCAGTTGCCGCACTCGTTGCAGAAGTCGGCGTAGTTCGCCAGCTGGTGGCTCCGCTCGACGCGGTACGGCGCGGCCTCGCGGACCACCGCCCGGGCCGGGCCGCCCTCGGTCGCCTCCACCACCACCTCCTCGGCCGCCTGATCGATCGGCGGCACCTCGAGGGAGAAGTTGGCGTCGTTGGGGCACACCGGCACGCACTTGTCGCAGCTGATGCAGTCGAACAGCCACAGCTTGCTGCCGATCTTGCGCGGCGGCTTGCTGTTCTTGGCGGCGCCGTAGCGCGGGTCGGCCCGCACCTCGGCGGCGTACTGGCTGAGGTTGAGGGTGCCGGCGGCCGTCACCAGGGCCTGGTACTGCTCCTCGGCGCCGCGAGCGGCCAGCAGCGCGCGCACGTCGCGGGGCGCGTCGCCTGCGAGGTGCGCCGCCACCTCGGCCCCGAGCTCGGCGCCGAGGACCTCGGGCGCGGCGGCCGCGCCCGCGCCGCGGGCGGCCAGGACCCAGTCGCCGCGGGTGACGACGCCGGCTCGCTTCATGCGGCCGGTCAGCTCGGCGAGGTAGCCCGTCAGGCGCCCGTAGCCTCCCGCGCGCAGCAGGTCGGTGCAGGCGGTGATCGGCGCCAGGTCGGCGGCGACGGCGTCGGGGAAGTTCTTGCGGTCGATCCCCGCCGAGAAGGAGATCGGGAACCGGCCGCCGAACCGCTCGCGGAAGCGCGCCGCCAGGGCGATCGCCAGCACATGGAGCGGCGCGCCGGACAGGTACATCGTGGGCTCGCCGGGGAAGAAGGTGTCGGCGTTCTTGACCACCAGGGTGTTGGTGAACTTGACCCCCAGGGTGAGGCCGCGCGCCGCGCTGACCCGCTCCAGGCGCTCCACGATCCCCAGGCACTCGTCCCACTGCAGGTCGTGCTCGAACGCGGCGCGGTCCAGCTGCACCTGCTCGTAGCCCAGCTCGCCGCGGACGATGGCGTCGACCGCCTCGTAGCCGAGGAGCGTCGGGTTGAGCTTGATGATCGTGTGGGTGCCGAGCTCGGTGAGCAGGTACTCGCCGATGCTCTCGATCTCCTCGGCGGGGCAGCCGTGGAAGGTCGACAGGGTGATCCCCGCGGCGACGCGCGGGGCGTAGTCGAGGTCGCGGTAGCGGGCGAGCGGCCCGGTCAGGCGGCGCCGCAGGCGGTCGATGGTGGGGGTGGCGTCGAGCATGGCCCGCACGAAGTCGGTCACCTTGCGGGTCTTGATCCCCGCGAGGTCGTAGCCGACCGACATGTCGAACAGCACCCGCTCGCCCCCGGGCGGCAGCGGGACGACCTGCTCCTCCTGCAGGATCCGCAGCAGCATCCAGGCGGCGACGTACTCCTCGAGGGCGTCCTCGACCCGCAGCTCCTGCGACCACTCGACGTTGTAGCCCACCGTGCGGGCGTCGATGCACGGGCGAGGGATCACCAGCCGGTCGTCCACCTGCACCGTCTTGAGCTCGACCACCCGGGCCCCGGCCAGCCAGGACAGCACGATGTTCTGGGCCAGCTGCGACTGCGGCCCGGCGGCGGGCCCGACCGGGGTCGCCGCCACCTCGCCCCGGAACCGGCAGGACAGGTCGAAGCCGTCGGGCGGCGAGAAGAACTTGCTCCGGGGCAAGTCGAAGATCGAGTCCTTCCGCCGCAGCTCCTCCAGGGCGCGCAGCAGCAACACTTCGAACGGCTGGGGATGGAGCTCCACGGGCGCCTCCGGTCAGGAGGGGCATCTTACGGCCCTGCTCGTGCTCGCGCTCGCGCCCGCGCCCGCGCCCGCGCCCGCGCTCGCGGAGGCCGCGCTCGCGGAGGCCGCGCTCGCGGAGGCCGCGCGCAGGAGCTGAGCCGGCGGAGCTCTTGGGGGGGACCGCGGGGGAGAGGCTGTCCCGAGACGGCGAGCGTATCGGAGCACCTCGCGCGGGTGCGGGCCCTGTCGAGGCGGGGCTGTTGGACCCTCCCCGAGCAAGCACCCGCGTGAGGTGGGGCGGAGGGACGGCGCGCGCGGATCTCTCGGAGACTGCGGTCTCCTGTCCCAAGGAGGAGCAGCGCGCGCCGTCGCGGAGCCTCTGGGGGGGGAAAGTGGGG
>JAWLGW010000913.1:0-3403 GCA_041690735.1 Planctomycetota bacterium | reverse complement strand
CAGGAATCCGGCGCTGCCTCTGATGTGAAGCGCCGATTGGCAGGGCCGGATTCCTGAGAAATGCGGGACAGGGAGGTCAGTAGACGTCCAGTGGTGACCGAACGGCAGATCCCGACGAAAGGTACAGACTGTCTTCCGGGCCCCCACGACGCCAGAAGCGACGCCGTCTCCGACTCGGACCCGGGCTCGGGCTCGGCGGGCGGAGCCCGCTCGATCGATTCGCGGCTCCAGGGGTTGGCTCACCGCCCGCTCCGCGGCATGCTAATCGTGTTGTCCCCTCCGATCGGGCGGGGCTGGAGCGAGTCGTGAGCTCGGGCTACGTGCATACGGGCGAGTGCGTGTACCTACCGGGGCGCCGCTGGGCGCTGCGGATGCTCCCTGCCCCGCGGGAGGACGCGGCCTACAAGGCGCTGCTCGAGACGCACCATCGCCGCTCGGGGTGGGTCGTGTATCGCCCGGTGTGTCAGGGGTGCCGGGAGTGTCTCCCGATCCGGGTCCCGGTGAGCACCTTCCGCCCCTCCCGGAGTCAGCGGCGGACCTTGCGGCGCAACGAGGACGTGACGGTGGAGCTGGGGCCGCCCGAGCCGACCCAGGAGAAGCTGGAGCTGCACAACCGCTTCGTCGCCTCCCGGTTCGACCGGGGCGACGCCGGCTTCCCCGACCTCGACACCTACGGCGAGGTGTTCGGCGCCTCGCCGATCACCACCCAGGAGATGCGGTTCCGGATCGGCCCTCGGCTGGTGGGGTTGGGCCTGGTCGACCTGGTGCCCGACGTCGTCTCGTCGGTGTACTTCTTCTTCGACCCGGCCGAGGCGCGGCGCAGCCTGGGGACGTTCTCGGCGCTCAAGGAGATCGAGCTGGCCCGGGAGACCGGGCGGGGCTACCTCTACCTGGGCTACTACATCGCGGGGTGCCGTGAGATGAGCTACAAGACCCGCTTCCGCCCCTGCGAGCTGCTCCACCCCGACGGGGTGTGGCGCGTCCACGACCCGTCTCGAGCGAGCCGGCACACCGGCGGCGCCGCGTGAGCGAGCGGCGCGGCCTGGGGACGATCTACGGCGCGCGGGTCCGGCCGGTCGACGCCGAGGAGCTGTCGGCCGCGGGGGCGCTCGAGGTGCGCGAGCAGCCGCCTGCGGGGCCGGCGGGAGCGCGCTTCGAGCTGGCGCTGCCGGGCGACGTCGCCGTCAGCCTGAGCGTCGTGGGGGCCGGCGATCCGGCGCTGCCGGCGCAGATCGAGGCCGCCAGCGCCGTGGTGCTGCAGGCGGGCGGCGGCGCCCTGGGCCCCACCGCCTACGCCGCCCTCCGGCAGGTGACGGCGGCCTGGCAGCTGATCGGCGTCTCGGTGCAGGGGGAGCCGAGCGAGGAGGGCCGCGCCGCGGTGGACCGCCTCGTCCGCGTGCTCGCCGAGCGGCTGGCGGGGGTGGTGCTGCGGGACGACGGGCGGCTCCTCGACCCGGCGGGGCGCCTGCTGCTCGGCCCGGACGGGGCCCGGGACGAGGAGGCGGCCGCGCCGATCTCCGCCGAGGCGCGCGACCGCCAGGCCCGCTCCGAGGAGCGCCTGCGCGGCGGCGGCCTCCCGGCGCCCGAAGGGGTGGGGGCGCTGCCGGGCGCCGATCAGGTGGTGCTGCGGGAGCCGGCCGCGGTGGCGCGACGCGCCCAGGCCCTGTGGGCGGTCGCCTCGCGCGGCGCCGGGGTCGAGCGCTACGACGCGATCGACCTGTTGTTCCGGCGCGGCCTGTGGGACGCGGCCACCCCCGCGGAGCAGGAGTTCTTGCGGCAGGAGGACCCGAGCGAGGAGGCGCTCCTCGGCTACCGCCGCCGGGCCGAGGCGCTGTGGGCCCTGCTGTGGGCGCTGGGCCGGGTCACCGAGCTGGGCCCGCCCGATCGCCCCGGCGGCCTCGACGCCTGCACCCGCATCCTGCGGGCGACCTCCGCCGAGGAGTTCGTCGGCGGGGCCGCCCTGCGCCCGGTGGGGGCGATCCTCGACGAGGCCGACGTGGTGCATCGCCAGCACGCGATCGTGGCCGCCGCGGCCCTGGCGAAGCGGCCGATCCCGCCCGGCCTCAACCCCGCGATCGTCGAGCAGCGCCACCTGGCGCTGCTGTGGACGATCCGCCACATGAAGCAGCCCTGGGCGGTCCTGGCGGCCGACCCGGGCAGCGGCCTGCCGGGGGCGGCGCCTTAGACCTCGAGCTCGAGCCCGTCCTCGGCGAAGTCGAGGTCGACGCCCGGCGGGGCCTGCTGGAGCAGCTGGGGCACGGCCGCGCGCACCGGCGTGGCCAGGTGGGTGAGCAGGACCCGCCCGGCGCCGATCGTGGGCAGCTCCTGCTGCCAGTCCTCCCAGGTGGTGTGCGCCCCCGCGGGCTGCCGCAGGTGGGTGCACTCGGCGACCAGGAGGTCCGCGCCCCGGGCCGCGTCGCGCAGGCCGTCGCACATGCGGGTGTCGCCCGAGAAGGCGACCGCGCGCCCGTCGGCCGTGACCCGCAGGCAGAGCGGCTGCTCGGGCGGCTTCATGTGGTCGGCGGCGAAGCCGCGCACCTCGACCCGCTCGAGGACGGTGGTGACCTCGCCGGGGGCCAGCTCCTCGAAGGTCAGGGCGAAGGGGCGCTCCCGCTCGGCCAGACTCCCGTAGGCGACGCGCGCCATGTCCATGAGGCGCGCCTCTACGCCCACCGGGCCCACCACGTGCAGGGGTTCGCTGCGCTCCCCCTCGAACAGGGCGTCGATCAGCAGGAAAGGGAACCCGCCGATGTGGTCGCCGTGCAGGTGGGTGAACAGCAGCGCCGCCAGGTCGCGCGGGTCTCGGCCCAGGCGCTTGATGCCCATGAGGGCGGTCCCGCCGCAGTCGATCATGAGGTCGCGGCGCCGTCCGCTGGTGGGCGCGGGGCCGCCGACCTCCAGCCAGTAGCAGCTGTGTCCGCGGCCGGCGGAGTTGGAGGCGTCGGCGGAGCCGACGACGATCAGGCGCACGGGCGGCGCTCCTGGGTCTCGGGTAGGGTGTGCGGCGTTCGCAGCCCGTATTGTTCTCGCCGCCGACGGTCTGTCTACCGGGTCCGCGCGAGGCGAGGCGAAGAGCGCGCGGGCTCCACAGTGGGGGCGCCATGAAGGTATGGCTGGGAGAGCACGAGGTCGAGGCGGCGCAGTTCGCCGTGCAGGCCCGCGGCCACGGGCCCGAGGCGGTCAGCACGGGCAAGCGCCTGCGGCGACTGCTGCGTGAGGCGAGCGCCGGCCTGCTCTCGCAGACCACCGTCACCAGCCGCAAGGGCCTCGAGGGAGCGCGCAGCGCGGCGCTGGTCGGCCGCGAGGGCGCCCTGGTGCTGCGGGCGACGCCGTCCGAGGCGCTGCTGACGGCGCACGCCTTAAAGGCGCCCGCGGCGGTGGTGGAGGCGGTCTAGGCGACGCT
>JAWLGW010000912.1:0-3419 GCA_041690735.1 Planctomycetota bacterium | reverse complement strand
CAGGACCGCTATCCGCACGCGGGCGTCCTGGCCGACGACCTGGAGCGCGCCCTCACCGCGCGCCCGATCTCCGCCAGCGCCGCGCGCGCCGCGGGGCCGGGCGGGTGGCGGGGTGGGCGCCGCCTGCTGCGCGCGCTGGCGCTCGCCACGGGCGCGGTGGCCCTCGCGGCCCTCGGCCTCGCCGGCTGGAGCGCACGTCGCGAGCGGGCGTCGGCGGCCGAGGCGGCGGCGGCGCTACGCCGCCTCACGGCGCGGGCCCGGCTCGACCCCTCCGCGCGGCCGGCGCTGGAGACGGCCCTGGCTGGGGCGGCCAGCGGGCCGGGGGAAGCGGTGGGCGAGCGGCTGGAGGCCCACTTGGCGCTGGCGGAGCCGCCGGACCCCCGGGCCCCCGCCGAGGCGTGGACCGGCGCCGCCTGGGCGCGCCGCCTGCGCCACGGCCAAGCCGCCCGCGCCCTGGCCGGCGACCTGGAGCCGGCCGCCCTGGCGGCCGACCGCGCCGCGGGGTGCGCGCTGCTGGCCCTCGAGCGCCCGGCCGAGGCGGCGGCGGCGCTGCGCCGGGCCGCGGCGGGCCGCGACCGGGAGGCGCGGCTCCAGACGGCGCAGGCGCTGCTGGCGGCAGGGGCCGCCGCCGAGGCCGAGGCCGTGGCCGCCGCGGTGTGGCGGGACCGGCGCACGCCCGCCGCTGCGGCAGCGCTGGTGAGGGCGCTCCTGGCCCGGGGCGCCATCGCCGAGGCCGAGCAGGCGCTGGAGCAGTCCCAGGCTGACGAGCGCAGCGTCACGCTCGACCTGGCGCGGGCGGAGGTCGCCGTTGCGCGGGGGGCCGCGCGCCCGCCCGCGCTGGAGGGGGTGGCGCGCGTGTGGCCGCAGCGGGTCGAGCCGCGTCTGGCCCTCGGGCGCCACCTGACGCTCGACCTGCGCGATCCCGACCAGGCGCTGGCCGTGCTGGGGACGAGCGCCGGGCCGCCCGCCACCCCCGAGGGCGCGGAGGCGGTCCGCCTGCGGGGGTTCCTGGAGCGCCTGGTGGCCGCGCCCGCCGCGCCGGAGGAGGCGTCCGCGGGCGCCCTGGCGGAGGCGCCGCCCTCCTGGCGCGCCGCGGGCGCGCGCTGGCTGGCGGGGCGGGCCGCGGTCGACCTCGACCTGCTGGACTGGGGGCGCGACCCGTTCGTGCACCACGCGCAGTCGGCGCTGCCCCTGGAGCGCCGCCGCGCGCGCGCCGCCGCCTGCTTGGAGCTCGCCCGGGCGCTGGCGCCGCCGGACTCCCCGGTGCTGGAGCGGGTGTGGCTGGGCCTGGCGCGCCTGGCCGCACCGGACGCGCGCGCTGGGGGTGAGGCCTGCGCCCGGGCCCTGGCGCTGCGCCCGGCGGATGCGCGGGCCCGCACGCTCCAGGCTGGCGCGCTGCTGGCCGGTGGCGACGCCCCAGGCGCGCTCGCCGCGCTGGCCCCGCTCGAGGCACCGCCCCAAGTGGAGCTGGTCTTGACGCTGGCCGCCCGGCGTCAGGGCCCGGCCCGCGCGCGGGCGGAGGCCGTCCGCCTGCGGGGCGAGGCGCTGCTGCGCCTGGGGCGCGCCGAGGCGGCGGCGCGGGCGCTGGCGCCGCTCCTGGCGCAGGAGGCGGGTCAGCCGCCGCCGCTGCTGGACCCCGACGTCTTGCGCCGCCTGGCCGGAGGGTTCGTGGCGGCCGGGCACGAGGCGGGCCGGCCGCTGCGCGAGCGGGCGGCGCTGCTGAGCGGCGCCCACGCCCGGGAGGCGGCGGCGCGGTTCAGCGAGGTGCGCCTGCGGCAGTGGAGCCGGGAGGCGCGCAGCGAGGAGACGGTGCGGGGCTACGACGAGGTGCTGAGCCTCGACCCGCGCCTGACGGACGCGCTGTTCCTGCGCGGCAAGGCGCTGGTGGTGGGGACCGAGCGGGCCGGGCTGGGGGTGCGCTGGATGCTCGTCGCGTGCCGCCGCGACCCTGGGCAGATGGACGGCCTCGCCTCGTGCATGCGGGCGCTCGCGGGTATCGGCGCCTTCGTGCGCGGGGGCGGGGTGCTGGGCCTGTTCTCGCGGCTCGGCGGCGGCGGCGACCCCCTCGACCGGCAGGGGCGGGCGGTGGTGGGCGCGTTCGCGGTGGAGTTCGGCGCGGACGACGCGGAGCTCGCGGCCGAGGTCCGTCGCACGCTCGAAGAGGCGCTGGGCGAAGACGGCTCGGACCTGGTGGCCCGCACCCTGCGGGCGCTGGTGGCCCTGCGCGCCGGGCGCCTGGCGCGGGCGGAGCGGGCCCTGGGCGACGTCCTGGCCGCCGCGCCCGACTGCGCGCTGGCGGTCTTCTACCAGGCGCTGCTGCGTGCCGCTCGGGGCGAGCCCGCCAGCGCCGTGGTGGAACGCCTGGAGCGCACGCAGGCCCTGGGCTACACGCCCTGGTTCGACGACGGCTGGGACGTGGGGCACTACCCCGAGCTGCGCCCCTACCTCCACCGGACCGAGGTGCGGGCGGCGCTGGACCTGCGCTAATTTAGTCGTTCGGCCCGATCACGCCGAAGGCGCGCGCCAGCCAGTAGCCGAACAGGTAGTCCACCGACGAGGCTTCGTCGGGACCGCCCCCGCCGTCGACGGTGGGGAAGGGGTCGTCCTTCCACAGGTAGTTGCCCAGGGGGCGCTCGAACAGGGGGGGGGCCACCAGGGCGTGGGCGCGACCGGGGGCCTGGGTCCAGTCGAGTTTCCAGGGCAGGTTCGGGTAGGGGGACAGGCAGGCGTCGGCGCGCAGCAGATGGTGCGCGCGCAGCATCGGCCGGGGGAAGGGGATCTCCCGCAGGGCCCACACCGCGTCGGTGGCGTCCACCGGGGACAGCCATGAGACCCGCCCCAGGCCCGCGGCGGCCAGGCTGTGCAGGCTGCGGCGGGTCGGCGCCAGGCGCCGGGCGGCCACCCGCAGGCCGACCCGGTCCACGATCGACGCCACCCGCTGGCGGTGGTGGTGCGCCAGGCGGGTCTGAAGGATCAGGGTGGAGACGTTGAGGTGGGTGCCGCTCCAGTCGGCGATCCCCTGGTGGTGGATCACCCCGGCGCCGGTGGCGACGTACAGGAGGAGGAACGGGTTGCGGGTCAGGCGCACGTAGCGGTCGCGCTCCGGGCCGGGGCCGAGCAGCAGCGCGGCCACCCCCTTCGCCATGAGCTCGTTGTCGCCCACCAGCCGGGAGCGGCCCCCGGTCACCACCGGGTGGTGCGCGGCCAGGGCGGCCAGCGCCCGCCCGTACGCCGCCCGGAGCGGGTCGGTCGGCGCCAGGCCCTCGTGGGCGGCGAGGCCGCCCCACAGCCGGCCCTTGAACATGTCGTTGTTGCCGCCCTCGAGCCACTCGATCCCGGCGACGGGGCCGGTCCCGGCGCGCCAGTTGCCGCCCGGCGCTCCGCTCCCGGCCGCGCGGATGGTGCGGGCGAAGGCGTCG
>JAWLGW010000911.1:0-3426 GCA_041690735.1 Planctomycetota bacterium | reverse complement strand
GGCGGCGCGCGCCGACCTCGCCGGGCTGGAGGCGGGCGGGATCGACGCCGTGCTGGTGGAGAACTGGGAGGACCGCAGCGAGGGCGCGTTCGTGGGGCCCGACGCCGTCGCGGCGCTGACCGCGATCGCCCGAGAGCTCGTCCAGGCGACCGAGCTGCCGGTCGGCCTCAACGTGCTGCCCAACGACTACCGGGCCGCCTTCTCGATCGCGGTCGCCGCCGGCGCCCGCTTCGTGTGGCTGGACGTGTTCAGCGACGCCGTCCGCACCGACTACAGCCACTCGGACGCGGCGCCCTTCGAGGTGCGGGTCGACCGGGCCGACGTGGCCGCCTGGCGCCGCCGCCTGGGGGCCGAGGAGCGGGTCTCCCTGCTCGCCTCGGTGCACCCCAAGCACTACGCCCTCCTCGACCCGGCCCTGCCGGTGGTCGACTCGGCTCGCCTGGCCCTGCGCGAGGGGGCGGACGCGATCGTGCTGACCGGCGTCGCCACCGGGAGCGCGCCCGACCCCCTGGAGGTGGCGAAGGTCAAGGAGGCCCTGCCCGACGACGCGCTGGTGATCGTGGGCAGCGGCCTCACCCCACAGAACGCCCGGGCCCTCCTCGCCGTCAGCGACGGCGCGATCGTGGGGACCTCCCTGCGGGGGCCGGACATGGGGCCGGTGGAGGAGGAGAAGGTGCGGGCGCTGGTGGCGGCGGCGCGGGGGAGCTGAGCTCAGCCCGCTCTCATCGCCGCCAGCAGCTCCGCCGCGGAGCCGCCCTTGGTCACCACGGCGGCGGCGCCCGCGGCCAGCATGGCCTCCAGGCGGGGCTGCTCGGTGTGCACCGTCACCCCGATCACGCGCACGTCCGGGTGGCGCTGGCGGATCTCGCGGGTGGCGTCGATCCCGTTCATGACCGGCATGTTGATGTCCATGAGGACCACGTCGGGGTGGAGCCGGTCGACGAGCTCGATCGCCTGGCGGCCGTTGGTCGCCTCGCCCACCACCTCCAGCGCCCCCTCGCCCTGCGCCTCGAGGGTGAGGCGCAGCCCCTCCCGCACCAGGTCGTGGTCGTCCACCAGGGCCACCCGCAGCGCCTTCCGGGCGCCTTCGTTGGGCAGCGCCGGCGCGACCCTCGACGAGGGCCGGCGCCGGGGGGCCAGCGGCGAGAGCTCCGGCGGCGGGGGCGTCGCCTCCAGCAGCTGGACCGGGACCCGCACCTCCGCGGTGGTGCCGCCACCGGGGCGGGAGCGGAGGGTGAAGGTGCCGTGCAGCGCCTCCACCCGCTCCCGCACGCCGAACAGGCCGAAGTGCCCGGGGGGCGACAGCTGCCCCTCCTGTGCGGCCAGGTGGAAGCCGCGGCCGCGGTCGCTGACCTCGATGATCAGCTCGCCGGCCGCGCTGCGCAGGGCGACCCGGGCCCGATCGGCGTGGGCGTGCTTCACCACGTTGAGGAGCAGCTCGCGCACCACCTGGAACAGGACGATCGTGGCCTCGTCCGGGACCCGGGGGAGCCGGGGCGCCACGTCCATCTCGACCGTCAGGTCGTGGCGTCGCAGCTGGTCGCCGAGCCAGTGCAGGCCCGCCACCAGACCCTCGTCGTACAGGAAGCTGGGGCTGAGCTCCGCCACCAGGGTGCGGGTGTAGCTCAACGCCTGCTCGAGGAGGCTCCGCACCTCGCCCAGCCGTCCCTCGCCGTCCGTCCCCGGCAGCTGCTGCAGCTTGATCAGCGTCGCCGCCAGCAGCTGGGCCAGGGAGTCGTGCAGCTCGTCGCCCAGCTCGCGCCGCTGCCGCTGCTCCGCCAGGGACAGCTCGTACGCCATGGCGCGCAGGCGCTCGCGATGCTCCACCAGCTCGCGGGTCCGCTCGCGCACCCGCTCCTCGAGCCGCTCGCTCGCCTCACGGCGGGCGGTGACGTCCTGCACCCTGCCGATCAGGCGCGAGGCGCGGCGCTGGTCGCCGGGGCCCGCGACGTCGACCCGCCCGCGCACCTGCACCCACCTCGTCTGCCCGTCGGTATGGATCACGCGGTACTCGCAGGCGAGGGCGCCTTCGTCGGTCGGCTCGAGCGCCGTCGCCAGCGCGCCTCCTAGCGCCTCGCGGTCGTCGGGATGGGCGTAGGCCAGCCAGGCGTCTCGCCCCGTATCGCCGCCGATCCCGCCGCGCACGATGCGCCAGAAGCGCTCGTCCGAGATCATTGCGCCCGAGGCAGGGTCGTACTCGAAGGAGCCGACCTCGGCGGCCTCCAGCGCCAGCCGCAGCCGCTCCTCGGCGCGGGCCAGCGCCCGCTCGGCCGCCTTGCGGCGGGAGATGTCGCGAGCCACGGCCGAGGCGCCGATCAGGACGCCGTCGGGATCCCAGATCGGAGAGACGGTCAGCTCGACCTGAACGCGGCCTCCGTCCCGTCGCACCCGCTCGGTCTCCAGCGGCGCGACCGCCTCGCCGCGGCGCACGCGGTCGAGGATGTCCTCCAGCTCCGCGCGCCGCTCGGGGGGCACGATCAGCTCGATCGGGCGACCGACGGCCTCGGCGGCGGTGAGCCCGTAGGTGCGCTCGGCGGCGGCGTTCCAGCTGGTGATGATCCCGTCGAGGTCCTTGCCGATCACCGCGTCCTGGGTGTGCTGCACGATCGCCGCCAGGCGGAGCGCCTCGGCCTCGGCCGCGCGGCGCCGGCTCACGTCCGACACCAGCGCCACAACCCCCGCCACCTCGCCGTCCGGCGCGCGGTCGGGTACGTAGGAGGCGTCCACGAAGCGGTCGCCGCCGCGAGCGAAGGGCAGCAGCGCCTCGTGGGTCACGCTCTCGCCGCCGAGGGCGCGCCGCAGGTGGGGCTCGACCCGGGCGAAGGCAGCCTCGCCGAGCACCTCGGCCACCGGGCGCCCGCGGAGGGCCTCGGGGGACACGCCGAACCACCGCTGGAAGGCGCCGTTGCAGAACTGATAGCGCAGGGCCGGATCGATGTAGGCCACCAGCGCCGGGACGGTGTCGGTGACCAGGCGGGTGAAGGCCTCGCTCCGCGTCAGGCGCCGCTGGGTGTCGGCGAGCTCGGCGACGTCGCTGAAGGTGAGGACCTCGAGCGCGGCGTCGTCGCGCCAGCTCCCCCGGACCAGGGCGAGCAGCGCCTTGGCCAGCGCCGCGGGCTCCCCCACCCGATCGGCGGCGCCCGTGGCGATCGCCGACCGAGGCATGCCGGCGTGGCCGGCCGTGGCGGGCTCTTGCACCAGCACCACCCCGCCGCGCCCCTTGACCTCTCGCACCCCCTGGGCGCCGTCGCTGCCGGCGCCCGACAGGATCACCGCCACCGCCCGCTCGCCTTGCGCGGCCGCCAGCGAGCGGAGGAAGGTGTCGATCGGCAGGGCCGCCGCCCGCCTCCCAGAGAGCGCGCGCTTCTGTGAGTTCGGCATCACGATCCTCAAGGTAGCCCGGGTAGGTGATGAGTTCCGTTTCGG
>JAWLGW010000910.1:0-3427 GCA_041690735.1 Planctomycetota bacterium | reverse complement strand
CTGAGACCGGTCCTGCCGATCCCGCTGCCGGTCCTGCTGCCGATCCCGCTGCCAGTCCTGCTGCCGGTCCTGGGCCAGGGCGGGGCCGGCGACGAACAGGCTCGCCAGAGCGGCGCCGATCGCGATGTTCCTCATGGGTTCCTTCCTCTCGAGTGCGTGGGGAGTTGCGAGGCGTCCATCGGTCCTAGAAGGCGTCGGCGGCGTCGCCGTACCAGTCGTCGAACCAGTCGTCGTCCGCGTCCCACTCGTAGTCGTAGTCGTAGTAGCCGTAGTCGTCTTGCCCCCACTCGCCGTCGCCGTAGCGGTCCTCGCGGCCGGCGTCGAACCACTCGTCGTCGCGAGAGTAGGAGTCCTCGTAGTACCCCTCGTCGTCCCAGTAGCCCTCGTCCTCCTCGAACCAGTCGTCCTGAAGCAGGGCGACCACGTCGCTGGGGACGAAGCCGGGCGCCGCGTCGGCGACGCCGGGGGCCGTGAGGCCAATCACCAGCGCGAGCATCGCGATCAGTCGAGTCATGACCTTCCTCCGTGCGGTCGAAGCTGAGGGCGCCTCTGCCGGGCGCCTGCGGGCGACGACACCCGCAAAGCGGCTGCCGCTGCTGGTCCTGCCCGCCCAAAGGCCGCGGTCGGGCGCCGGTCGGGATCCTGCCTGGGCCGGGGGCGCGAAGGCCCACCGTTCCGCGCCCGCGCGCGGTGTGCCCCGGCGCCCCGGTCCTCGCGGGGAATCTGGCGAACGATCAGCAGCACCTGGCGAAGTCCGAGCGCCGGGCCGAGCGCCATGCCGAGCAGAGTCGCGCCCCTGATTCAGCCGTGGAGCGGTGGAGGCGCGTCTAACTCAGACGCGCTCCGCCCACAGGCGGTCCTGACGGCGGCGCCACACCTCCACCGCCACCCCTGACCACAGCCCGCCGACTCCGAGCACGGCGCACAGCGTGCCGCTCACCAGCGCGAGGGCCTCGCCTCGAGCCGTCGGGAGCACCAGCCAGGCGATGGCGCCCAGGTGCGTGACCAGGACGAAGGCGGCGGCTGCGCCCAGCGCGACCGCGCTCCCCTTGACCCGGCGGGACAGCAGCACCAGGAACGGCAGCGCGCAGTGCGCCACCATCAAGACCTGAGTCACCTGCTCCCAGCCTCCTTCGACGCGAGGCATGGAGAAGGCGACCTCGTGGGGCAGGTCGCCGCTCCAGGTGATCAGCCACTGGCTGAAGGCGACGTAGGCATACAGGATCACGAAGGTCAGCAGCAGGTCGCCCACGTCCTGCTGGACGGCTGGGGCGTCGCCCCTGCTCGTGTCCCGCACCGGCGCCGCCAGCGCCGCCACCAGCGCCAGGGCCGCGATCGCCGTCAGGCTCAGCCCGACCAGGAGGTGCAGGCCGACGATCGTCGAGGACCAGTCGTCGTGGAGCGCCACGATCCAGTCGTAGGCGGCGAGGTTGACCGAGAGCACCAGCAGCACCAGGCCCACCCCCGCCACGACCGGCCGCTCCCGCCAACCGCCGCGGCCGCGCCAGGCCAGCAGGGCGCCGGTCACGATCCACAAGACGAAGTAGGCGGCGCCGCGCGCGTACACGAACGGCTCGTTGAGGTAGACCCGCTTGTGCTCGAGCAGGCGACCGCCCTCGCCCACGGGGACACGGGCCCAGGGGAACAGCTGGTCGAGGCCCGCCAGGAGGGGCAAGAACAGCAGCAGCAGCGCCGGCAGCGCCAGCACGGCGGCCTCGCCGGGCGCCCGCACCACGCCGCCCCACCGGCCGCCGGTGAGGTGGTGGACCATGAGGAAGCCGAGGCAGCCCAGGGGGACGCCGGCCCAGAACACGCACGCCATCAGCCAGCAGTGGAAGAAGGGCTCGCCCGCCCCCAGGGCCACGGCGCCGATCCAGCCGGCGACGCTGACGGCGCCGATGCCGAAGCTGGCGAGGGACAGCCGCCGCAGGGCGCCCGGGGCGAGGGTCATCGCGCACCTCCTCGCGCCCGCTCCAGCGGGGCGCGCTCGAGCGGTCCGACGTCGGCCAGCGTGGCGTGGCGGCTGCGCTGGAGGGCGCGCACGTCGTCACCTCTCGGATTGGCGGGGTCTCCCCGCCGGCGCAGCCACTCCGCCGGCTACACCTCCTGCGGGTCCTCGGAGCGGGGAACGATGCACAGGAAGAACCGATGGCGGACCCGGCGACGGAACTCCGGCGCCGCGAACGACGGGAGGACAGGGAGGGGCGACCAACAGGCCACCCGCAAGCGAAAAACCCCACCAGGTCGGCGGTGAGGATCCCCACTGCGCCGAGGGGGGAGGGAGTGGGCCGGTCGCGACTGCCAAACTCCCGGCGGCAGGCGAGGCCGACGCCGCACTCCGGAGTTCACTCAGGCTGAGGGGCCGCCTCGCCGCGGCATGCGCGCGCGCGGCATGCGCGCGCGCGGAATGGCGGAGAGGAGGGGAAGGTGCCCGCCGGGCGTCGCTCGCCCGCTGCCTTGACCTCGAGTCAAGGCGA
This sequence comes from Planctomycetota bacterium, assembly GCA_041690735.1. Lineage (GTDB taxonomy): Bacteria > Planctomycetota > J058 > J058 > J058 > JAWLGW01. The sequence continues at coordinate 950 of JAWLGW010000910.1, read as the reverse complement.
TCCGCTCACCCAGGTTCTCCCACCGCGCAAGGCGTGCGGCGGCAACGCGTTGCAGCTCGGAGCGTCCGGGCGCCGGGCGCCCTCCTCGGCCCGCGAGGAGGGCGGATCGAGCCCCGCCGCCAGATCCCGGGTGAAACCTGTCGGGTTGGATCGCGTCTTGCCCTGAGGACCGCAGGAGGACCGGTCGTGACGTCGCGAATCATCAAGTGGACTCGGCGGGGGATGGATGACCGGCGGTTCGACGACCTGGTCCTGGAGCGTCGGCGCCGGCAAGCCGCAGAGGAGGCGCTGCGCGACCTGCGCCGCCGCTATGCAGCCCTGGAGGCGCACGCCCAGACCCTGCAGCACCTGGCGTCGCACGACCCGCTCACCGGCCTGCCCAACCGGCGCGAGCTCGAGGAGCGCCTCTCCGCCGCCTTCGCCGCGGCGCGCCGTCACGGGCACGCCCTCGCGGTGTGCCTCCTCGACCTCGACGGCTTCAAGCAGGTCAACGACCGCCTCGGCCACGCCGCGGGCGACCGGGTCCTCGCGCACGTCGCCAAGACGCTCCGCGAGACGCTGCGCGCGGAGGACGTGCCCGGGCGCCTCGGCGGCGACGAGTTCTGCCTGGTGTTCCCGCACACCACCGCGGAGGAGGCGCTCCCCGTGGTGGAGCGGGTGCGCGCTCGCCTGAGCCTGGCCCCCCCCGCGCCCGTCACCGCCACCTTCGGCCTGGCCGGGCTGCGCCCCGAGCAGGGCAGCCCCCAGGAGTTGCTGGAGGCGGCCGACCTCGCCCTCTACCGGGCGAAGCACGGGGGCAAGAACCAGACCGCCGTCTATCAGCGGCCCCGCCGCCTCCGCCGCCTCCGCGACGAGGCCTGAGGTAGCGCCGGACGACCCGCTCAGGACGCGTCCAGGAAAGCAGTCCTCGTCGGTGGGTGCTCGCGCTCTCGCTCGCGCTCGTGGTCGAC
>JAWLGW010000909.1:0-3428 GCA_041690735.1 Planctomycetota bacterium | reverse complement strand
ACGCTTCATCCTCGCCCCTCCAGCCGGCGTGCCCATGCCCTCCTACCGGGGGCGCCTGACCGGCGAGGAGCTCGAGCGGCTGCTGGACTTCGTCCACGACGCCCAGACCTTCCCCCGCGGGGCCCCGCGGTGAGCGCCCTCACCCGGAGCGGCGACCGCCTCGGGGCGAGCCGCGTCGGAGGCGCGGCGCGGCGCCGCTGGCCCGGCGCGGCGCTCGCGGCGCTCGCCGGCCTGCTCCTCGCCGGCTGCGCGGTCGAGCACGCGCAGTCGGCGCTCCACCCGGCCAGCGCCGAGAGCCGCACGATCGCGCGGGTGTGGTGGGTGCTGCTGGGGGTGTACGGCGCCGTGACCCTGATCACCTTCGGGCTGCTGGCCGCGGCGCTGATCAGCAAGCGCCGCGACTCCGGGGAGGGCGCGGGGGTCGGCGGCCCCCCGGGCGGAGGGATCCGGTTCGTCGTCGTCGCCGGGATCGTGGCCCCGGTCCTGATCCTGCTCGTGCTGCTGGTTTACACCCTCGGCGTGAGCGCCGCGCTGTCGCGCCCGCCCGAGGCCGCCTTCACCGTGCAGGTGATCGGGCACCAGTGGTGGTGGGAGGTGCGCTATCCCGAGCAGGGGGTCGTCACGGCCAATGAGATCCACCTGCCGGTGGGAGAAGTCGTGCACCTCGAGCTGAGCTCGGCCGACGTGGTGCACAGCTTCTGGGTTCCGAACCTGCACGGGAAGATGGACGCGCTCCCCGACCACCGGAACGCCTTCTGGCTGCGGGCGGACCAGCCCGGCGTCTACCGGGGCCAGTGCGCCGAGTTCTGCGGGCTGCAGCACGCGCTGATGGCGCTCGAGGTGGTGGCGATGCCGCCCGAGGCCTTCGCGCGGTGGGTCGCGGACCGCCAGCGGCCGCGGCCCGCGCCGTCGGACTCCGAGCTGCTGCGCGGGCGCGCGGTGTTCTTCCAGGCGGGCTGTCACGCCTGCCACGCCGTGCGGGGGACCCCCGCGGTGGCCACCGTCGGCCCGGACCTCACCCACGTGGGCGTGCGCCGGACGCTGGGGGCCGGGACCGTGGCGAACTCCCGCGGCGCCCTCGCCGGCTGGATCGCCGACCCCCAGGGCGTGAAGCCGGGCAACCTCATGCCGCCCACCCTGCTGGAGCCGGGGGAGCTGCACGACCTGGTGCGCTGGCTCGAGGAGCTGCGATGAGCCCGTCGCCCGAGGAGCGGGAGGGCGCCACCTTCGAGGGCACCACCTTCGAGGGCACCACCTTCGAGGGCACCTGGCAGGGCCGCCCCGGCCTCATGGGCTGGGCCATGGAGGTCAACAACCAGCAGCTCGGCAAGCGCTTCATGCTGACCTCCTTCGGCTTCTTCCTGATCGGCGGCCTGCTGGCCCTGCTCATGCGCTTGCAGCTGGCGGTGCCCGACAACGACCTGATCAGCCCGCAGGCGTTCAACCAGCTGTTCACCATGCACGGCTCGACCATGATGTACCTGTTCGCGGTGCCGTTCATGGAGGGCCTGGCGCTCTACCTCGTGCCGCTCATGATCGGGTCGCGCGACGTGGCCTTCCCGCGGCTGACCGCGTTCAGCTTCTGGACGTACGTGTTCGGCGGCGCGCTGTTCTACGCCAGCTTCTTCGCGGGCCGGGTCCCGGACGCGGGCTGGTTCGCCTACACCCCGCTGTCGGGCCCGCGCTTCTCGGGCCTGGGCGTCGACTTCTGGCTGCTCGGCCTGTCGCTGGTCGAGGTGGCCGGGATCACCGCCGCCGTGGAGCTCGTGGTCACGATCCTCAAGCTCCGCGCGCCGGGCATGACGCTGGGCCGCATGCCGCTGTTCGTGTGGGCCATGCTCGTCGCCAGCGCCATGATGGTGTTCGCCTTCACGGTGCTGCTCGTGGCGACCCTGCTGCTCGAGCTGGACCGAACGGCCCACACCGCCTTCTTCGACCCCGAGCGCGGCGGCAGCAGCCTGCTGTGGCAGCACCTGTTCTGGTTCTTCGGCCACCCCGAGGTCTACATCGTCTTCCTCCCGGCGGCCGGGGTGGTGTCCATGGTCACCGCCACCTTCGCCCGCCGGCCGCTCGTCGCCTACGTCCTGGTCGCCGTGGCGATCGTCATGACCGGGTTCCTGAGCTTCGGCCTGTGGGTGCACCACATGTTCACCACCGGGCTGCCCGAGCTCGCGATGGCCTTCTTCAGCGCCGCCAGCCTGATCATCGCCGTCGCCAGCGGCACGCAGGTGTTCGCCTGGATCGCGACCCTGTGGGGGAGCCGCCCCCGCTACCACCCGCCGCTGCTGTGGGTGATCGGCTTCCTGCTGCTGTTCGTGATCGGCGGCATGACCGGCGTCATGGTCGCCGTGGTGCCGTTCGACCTGCAGGTGCACGACACGTACTTCGTGGTCGCCCACCTCCACTACGTGCTCATCGGCGGGGCGGTGTTCCCCGTGTTCGCGGGGCTCACCTTCTGGCTGCCCAAGGTCACCGGGCGCATGTTCGCCCCGGGCACCGGCGCGCTCAGCTTCTGGCTGGTGTTCGTCGGCTTCAACCTGACCTTCTTCCCCATGCACATCATGGGCTTCCTCGGGCTCCCCCGGCGCGTCTACACCTACCCCGCAGCCCTCGGCCTCGAGACCCACAACCTGGTGGCCACCGCCGGCAGCTTCCTGCTCGCCATCGGGGTGGCCGTGTTCGTGGGCGCCTTCCTCCACAGCCTGCGGCGCGGGCAGCGGGCAGGGGACGACCCCTGGCGCGGCGAGACCCTCGAGTGGTCGGTCTCCTCCCCGCCCCCCGCGTACGCCTTTCGCCGGCCGCCGGTGGTCCGCAGCCGGCACCCCATGTGGGCGGAGAGCGCGCGGCCGGCCGGCGCCTCGGACGACGAGACCCGGGCGGCGGCCGCCCTGGAGGGAGCGCCGGTCGACTGGCGGGCGACCCTCAGCACCGACCCGCTCACCGGGGCGCCGCAGGGGATCCAGTGGCTGCCCGGTCCGACCCTCACCCCCTTCGTCGCCGCCCTGGGCCTGCCGTTGGCGGCGGTGGGCGTCATGGCCAAGCTCTACCTGCTGGGCCTCCTGGGGGCGCTCCTCACCGGCGCCGCGCTGGTGACCTGGCTGCGCCCCGACGAAGAGCAGGTGCGCCGCCTGCGCGCCGACCCGACCGGACCGCGGGCGGGGCTGCCGGTCTTCACCAGCGGCCCCCGCTCCGTCGGCTGGTGGGGGGCGGTGGGGCTGGTCGGCGTGCTGGCGACCGCCTTCGGCGCGCTGCTGTTCGTGTACTTCTACCTGCGCCTGTTCTCGGACCGCTGGCCCCAGGGCGACCTCGCCGCCCCCGAGGGGTGGCTGGGGGCGGCGGTCGGCGGGGCGCTCCTGATCGCGGCGGCCGCGCAGCTTGGCGCGGCGCGCGCCTTCCGCGGCCACCGCCAGCGCGAGTTCGTGGCCCTG
>JAWLGW010000908.1:0-3438 GCA_041690735.1 Planctomycetota bacterium | reverse complement strand
TTATTGACTGACGGGCCCTGAGGAGGGGCTGCTCTGCCCGGGCTCGAGACGTCGCGCTCGCGCTCGGGGTCGTGGTCGTGGTCGACCACGACCACGACCACGAGCGCGCGTGACCAAGCTAGCCGCGGCGAGAACGGACGAGGACGCGGGAGTCGTCTCTGGACGCCGACTTATCGCGGGAGGGGCCGCGGGCGCGGCGGCGGCGGGCCGGCGCGTCCGCCGCGGGGCGGGGGCGGGGGACGGCGGCGGGGGCCGCCTGCCTGGCCGCCCACGGGCCCGGTCGAGCGCGGCGGCGGGCCGCCCACGAGCTCGGACAGGGACTTGCCGATCGACTGGGGGGGGACGTCGGCGGAGGGGCTGAAGGCGAACCGGCCGCCGCGCATCTGGGCCAGCTTGCGGATCGCCTCCTCGCCGGTGATCGACAGGTCGCGGCCGAACCCGGCGGCGATCGCGACGCCCGAGATCAGGGCCACGTAGCCGTGCTCGTCCCCGTCTTGCACCGTGAGGGTGCCCGACTCCTTGATCCGCTCGAAGTGGGTCAGCAGCCAGGGGAGCGAGATCAGCTTCACCTCGCCGGTGAGGCGCTGGCGGATCGCGGTGGTGCCGCTGAGCCGGTCGACCTGCAGCTGCGCGTCGAGGTCGGCGCTGGCGTTGAGCACCCGCAGGGTGGCCGAGAAGGCCCCGATCTCCACCTCGTCGCCGTCGTCGAGGAGCTTGCGCTTCACCGGCATGCCGTTGACGGTGATCCCGTTCTTGGAGTCGAGGTCCACGATCTCGGGGGCCGCCGGGTCGCCGGTCCAGTGGATCCGGGCGTGGCGCCGCGACACGTTCTTGGCGTCGATCTTGTGATCGGCCGCGTCGCCCCGGCCGAAGGTGAACACCTCGCCCGGCTTGAGGATCAGCAGGGGGCCGCCGGCGCTGGGGGCGAAGGCATACACGATCGCGAAGTCGCCGGCGTACACGATCTGGTCGGGCGAGGGCCCGTCGCGCTTGGTCTCGACCTTCTTCTTGGCGGCGCGGTGGCGGCTGCGGCCGAAGGTGGGGTCCACCGGCGGCGGCGGCGCGCCGCCGCCGTCGAGCACCGCCCCGCACAGGTTGCAGGTCGGCTGCCCCGGCTCGTTCTTGTGGTAGCCGCAGGCCTTGCAGGTGCTCATGCCAGGGCGCCCCTCACCCTCCCCGACGACCCGAGCGGTCGACGAGGCATGTTAACCCTCCAGGGGGTCATCTGCAGGCGGCGGACCCGCGGGGCGCAGCAGGTCGCCGCTCTTGCCGCCGCGCTTCTCCACCAGCTCGACCGCCTCGACCGACATCCAGCGGTCGACCGCCTTGCACATGTCGTACACCGTCAGCGCCGCGGCGCTGGCGGCGACCAGCGCCTCCATCTCCACCCCGGTGCGGTCGACGGCCTGCACGGTGGCCTCGATCGTCACCGCGTCGGGCGGCGCGGGCTCGAGGTGCACCGCGACCTGCGTGAGGCGCAGCGGGTGGCACAGGGGGATCCACTCGTGGGTCCGCTTGGCCGCCTGGATCCCCGCCAACCGGGCGACCCCCAGCACGTCGCCCTTGCTCACCCCGCCGCCGCGGATCAGCGCCAGGGTCTCGGGGCGCATGCGCACGCGCGCCCGGGCCCGGGCCAGCCGGACGGTCTCGCGCTTGCGCGACACGTCGACCATGTGCGGGGCGCCGTCGGCGTCGAGGTGGGTCAGCTCGCCGGGCGACTCACCGGTCAAGGGCCCAGCTCCTCGAGGAGCGCCCGCGCCCGGTTGCCCGACTCGGTGTCCGCGAACTCCTCCACCAGCCGCTGCAGCTCGCGCCGCGCGCCCGCCGGGTCGCTGCTCAGCGCGCGCTGGGCCTCGGCCAGGCACTCGCGGGCGATCGCCTCGCGCGCGCCCTCCAGCGGGATCAGGTGGTCGGTCGACATGTCGTGGCGCGAGCGGGGGCGGGGCGCCGCGCCCGACGAGACCGCCGCCTCCAGCGCGCGGCGGGTGGTCTCGTCGATCACGCCGCGGGCCACCAGCCGCGCCCCGAGGTCGGGGCCGGTGAGGTCGCGGTTCCGCTCCTGCAGGGCGTCGAGGACCTGCGCCTCGGTCGCGTGGCCGCGCGCCACGGCCAGCCGCCCCAGCTCGATCTCCACCTCGGTCGCCACGACGCCTCCGACCCGCCCCTGTAGACTCCTCGCCGACTCTATCCCCCGGGCCACACCGCGACAACGCGCTCGACGTGGCAAGGAGCGACGCCCGTGCCCGATCGCCTGGACGCACCGCTGGTCGCCGACGCCTGCGCCGACCTGCTCGACGCCAGCCACGCCGCCTTCCGGGAGGTGTGCGCCCGGTTCACCCGCGAGGAGGTCCAGCCCCACGTGCAGGCCTGGGAGGAGGCGGAGGCGTTCGACCCCGCCCTGTACCGGCGGGCCGCCGCGGCGGGGCTGCTGGGGCCCGCGCTCCCCGAGGAGCTGGGCGGGGGCGGCGGCGACCTGTTCCACATGGTCGTCTCCTGCGAGGAGCTGCTGCGGGCCGGCTCGACCGGCGTCGCCGCGGGGCTGGGGTCGCTGGAGATCGCCCTGCCGCCGATCGTGTTCCTGGGCGACGACGAGCAGCGCCAGCGGCTGGTCCCGCCGGTCCTGCGGGGGGAGCGGGTGGCCGCGCTGGCGGTCACCGAGCCCGGCGCCGGCAGCGACGTCAGCGCGGTCGCCACCCGCGCCGAGCGCGACGGCGACGACTACCTGCTCACCGGTACCAAGCTGTACGTCACCTCGGGCGTGCGGGCCGACCAGGTGACGGTCCTCGCCCGCACCGGCCCCGACCCCCACGGCGACCTGACCTTCTTCGTGGTGGAGCGGGACACCCCTGGCTTCACCGTGTCGCGGGCGCTCGCCAAGACGGGCTGGCGCGCCTCCGACACCGCCGAGCTCTCCTTCGACGGCGCCCGGGTCCCGGCGCGCAACCGCCTGGGCGAGGAGGGGAGCGCGTTCATCTGCCTCATGCAGACCTTCGTGGGCGAGCGGCTGTACCTGGCGGCGATCGGGGCCGCGACGGCGGAGGTGTGCTACGCGGAGGCCGTCGCCCACGCCCGCCGGCGCGAGACCTTCGGCCGGCCGCTGATCGGCCGCCAGGCGATCCGCCACAAGCTGGCCGACATGGCCACTGAGACCCTGGCCGCGAAGACCCTGGTCTACCGCACCGTCGCCCGCGCGATCGCCGGCGACTGCGCCCCCGCCGAGGCGGCGATCGCCAAGAACGTGGCCGCCCGCGCCGCCCAGCAGGTGGCCTGGGAGGCGGTGCAGGTGCTGGGCGGCATGGGCTACATGCGCGAGTCGGTCGCCGAGCGCCTGTCGCGGGACGCGCGCCTGCTCGACATCGGGGGCGGCGCGCGCGAGATCATGAAGGAGCTGATCGCGCGGGCGATCTAGACGCTATGGGGGCCGCCGAGACGTCGGGG
>JAWLGW010000907.1:0-3440 GCA_041690735.1 Planctomycetota bacterium | reverse complement strand
GCCGCGGGGACTCGCGCCGCGGCGCGTGGGGCGCCCCGGCCGGCGCCGGCACGGCAGCCGGGGGCGCGGCGACGGCCGGGGCCGGAGCTGCGGGCTGCGCGGGCAGCGTCATCACGGGCGCGCCGGGCGGCGGCGAGGCGAGGTGCGGCGCCGGCGAAGCGGGCGCGAGCAGCGCCGCGTGAGGCGCTGCGACCGCCGGCCCGGGCTGCGGCGGCGGCCCGGCGGGCGGCGCGAGGGGCAGCGTGAAGGCTCGAGCCGCGTTGCTGATCTGCTGCACCTCGAGGGGCGTCAGCCAGCCGAGCCCTCGCGCCACGTCGAACAGGGGCAGGGGTCGACCCTGGGCCGCCAGCTCCCGCTGCTTGGCCTGCAGCTCCGGCAGGCGCCCCAGGAGAGCGTGCCGGGCCCGCTGCAGGAGCGCGACGAACGTGGGGTCCGTCACCATGCGGGCGCCCTCCCGGGAGCGATCAGGCTCCGGCCACCGCGTCGCCTTCGGTCGACTCCTCCCCGAACCGCTCGAGGAGCTTGACGAACACCGGCGGGGGGACGAACTGCTGCACCACCCCGCGCCAGCCCTGGGGCCCCACCAGGCCCTTCACGAAGGACGAGGAGGTCTCCGCCAGGTGGCGCGGCGGAATCAGGAACACGGTGGTCACGCCCGGCTCGAGATCCTCGTTGACGTGGCGCATGGTGCGCTCGTAGCTGAAGTCCTGGCCGTTGCGGATCCCGCGCAGGATGTAGCGCGCCCCCAGGCTGCTGGCGTAGCGGATCAAGAACTGATTCTCGAAGCTGCCCACCGTGACGTTGGGGTACGGCGAGGCGATCTCGCGCAGCAGCTCGAGGCGCGTCTCCGCCGAGAAGGTCGTGCGCTTGTCGGGGTTGACCCCCACCGCGACGACCAGCTCGTCGAAGAGCTGCGCCCCCTCCTGGATCATGAACATGTGCCCGTTGGTGGGCGGGTCGAAGCTGCCGGCGTACACGGCCTTGCGAGTCATGCCCCGATCTTAGCTGGATTTTCGCACGACGCAGTCGTGCGAAAGCCAGCTAAGCCGGGCCCGCAGGGCCGGCGCAAGCCGCGCGCAGGCGCAGCTTGCTGCGCCGAGCACGGCGCAGCGTGAGGGCGCGGCGACGGTGTGTCGCGAAGCGACACCCGTCGCAGCAGCGCCCGCTGCGGCCAGCAAGCTTCCAGCCGGGCCGCGAAGCGGCCCGGCTGGAAGCGAAGCCGGCCGCTGCAGCGCGCGTTGTTAGACCGCATATGGAGCGACGAAGTCGCGCAATATGCGGGCTAGGCTTCGCGTCCGTCGCGTCGACGGTCGAACCATGCGAGGCCCTCGCCCTTCGGCGCGGGCCTCGTCGCGTGTGGGGGCCGGCCGCGCGCCAGGCGCTTAATGAACTCCTAAGCGTTCTTTAGTTCGCGAGCGGACTCCCAGCGGCTGTCATGGAGGCAGGGGAACACCGGGCCCCGAGGAGCGCCTCCAATGATCCTCCTGCTGGTCGTCCTGCTGGGCGCTGCCCTCATGGCCCTGGAGCGGCTGCGCCCGACCGGGACGCTGCCGCACGTCGAGGGCTGGTACCTGCGGGCCGCCCTCCTCAACCTGGCTCAGCTGGCGGTGGTGGTGCTCGCCGGCCTCACCTGGGAGCGCTGGCTGCAGGGCCCCTCGCTGCTCGACCTCTCGCCCCTGCCGACGCCGGCCCAGGGGGCGATCGCCTACCTCGTCGCCAGCTTCGTCTACTACTGGTGGCACCGGGCGCGTCACCGGTCGCGCTTCCTGTGGCTCACCTGCCACCAGCTCCACCACTCGCCCCGGCGGATCGAGGTCCTGACCTCGTTCACCAAGCACCCGGCCGAGGCGACCGCCAACGCGCTGCTCAGCGCGCTCCTCGCCTACCCGCTGCTCGGCTGCTCGCCCGCCGGCGCGGCGATCTACACCCTGCTCGCCGCCGGGGCCGAGTTCTTCTACCACCTCGACGTGCGGACCCCTCACTGGCTGGGCTACCTGCTCCAGCGCCCCGAGGCGCACCGGGTCCACCACCGCCGGGGGCACCACGCGAGCAACTACGGCGACCTGCCGGTGTGGGACATGCTGTTCGGCACCTTCGACAACCCGCGCGAGCTCGAGACCGACTGCGGGTTCGAGCCCCAGCGCGAGGCGCGCCTGGGCGACATGCTGGCCTTCCGCGACGTGCACGCCGGGGAGACGCCAACACGGAGCACCTCGCGCGAGCGCGGCTCCCGCCAGAACGTGGCCGCGATCGGGGTGCTGGTTCTGGGCCTGCTGCAGGTGAGCGGCGCTCTGCTCGGCTCGCGCACGCTGCGCGGGCTGGGCGCCGCCAGCGGGGCCTCGCCGCTCCCCAAGGTGTTCACCGCCCACCGCGGCGTCGAGACCTTCGCCACCGAGTTCGTCCTCCGCTACGAGCTCGACGGCGAGCAGCGCCGGCTGCCCCTGACGCCAGACGTCTACCAGCGCCTGCGCGGCCCCTACAACCGGCGTAACGTGTACGGCGCCGCCCTGTCGTACGGCCCCGTGCTGCCGCCGCCCCTGCGGGACGCGGTCCTCAGGTACGGCGTGCGGCCCGACGGCCCCTTCTTCACCGAGCTAGGCATACCGGCCCGCGCGCGGGACGTGCGGGTGGAGGTGCGCACCAAGACCCGCGGGGAGGAGGCGGCGTGGACCTTCGACGCCAGCTGAGCGGCGAGAAGCAGGTCCCCGCGGCCTGGTTCGCCTGCTTCCGGATCCTGCTGGGGCTGTACCTCGCGCAGCGCTTCGCTGGCTTGGTGCCGTTCGGGGCCGAGCTGTTCAGCGCCGAGGGTCTGCTGCCCGACCCCGCCCTCAACTTCACCGCCGGGATCCTGCCCAACCCCCTGGAGCGGTGGGGCTCCCCCGCCCTGGCCCAGGCGTTCCTGCTGGGCCTCACCTGCCTGTCGCTCCTGTTCGCGGCCGGCTGGCAGCGGCGCTGGCTGGCGCTCCTGCTGTGGTACGGCGCGACCTGCCTGTTCAACCGCAACAACCTGATCTCCAACCCCTCGCTCCCCTACGTGGGCGCGCTGCTGCTCCTGTGCGCGGTGGTCCCTGCGGGTGAGCCGTGGAGCCTGGGCCGCCGGCGCGATCCCGCCTGGGCCATGCCGGTGTGGGTGTTCCGGGCCGCCTGGATCCTCATGGCGGTGGGCTACACCTACAGCGGCCTCGACAAGCTCCTGTGCGCCCCCAGCTGGCGCGACGGCTCGGCCCTGGCCCACGTGCTGCAGCTCCCCCTGGCGCGGCCCGGCCCGCTGCGCGACCTGGCGCTGCTGATGCCCGACGGACTGCTGCGCGTCGCCACCTGGAGCGTGCTGGTCCTCGAGGCGAGCTTCCTCCCCCTCGCCCTGTCGCGCCGCACGCGACCCTTCGCCTGGGCAGCGGTGGCGGCCATGCACCTGGGGATCGTGGCCCTGATCGCCTTCG
>JAWLGW010000906.1:0-3446 GCA_041690735.1 Planctomycetota bacterium | reverse complement strand
GACCTCGATCTCGATCACGCCCGTCTCCTGCCGCAGGTCGAACACCAGGTTGTTGGTCTGGTCGAAGGGCAGCTTGATCACCACCGTCTGCGGGTCGTGCCCGGGGGCCTCGACCAGGATCCGGTAGGTCACCTCGCGGGTGCCCCGCTCGAGGCCGTTCGGGAACACGAGGTCCAGCGGGTTGATCGCCTGGGGCGACCGGCCCTGGAAAGCGCGCGGCACCACCATGCGGAAGCTGCCGTCGGCCTCCGGGCGGGTCTGGTTGAACAGCAGCTCCTGCGCCCCGTACAGCGCGGACGGATAAAAGCCGGCCGCGCCCGTCAATCCGGTGGGCGGACCCGGGTCGAAGGTGAGCGCCGGCGACACCTGCACCGCCGTGATCGTGGTGCCCTCGGGCGCGCCGATCACCCGGCCCGACACCTCCTGCGCCTCCTGGAACATGTTGGGCAGGGTGGTCCCGGTGGCGGGGTTGACCCGCGCCGTCGCGTAGGCCAGGCGCCCGATCGCCACGTCCGCCGCCGCGGAGACGGCGTTGCGGGCGCCGACCGCGAGCTGCCGCAGCCAGGAGAAGCTGCCGTTGGCGGCGAGGGAGGTCTCCGAGCGCAGCTGGATGTTGGCCGCCACGGCGTTGCCGTCGGCGGCGTGGATCACCTGCCCGGCGTTGGGGTCCCAGTAGGCGTAGGAGGCCTCCGGCTCGTCGCGCCCCTTGAAGGCGACGTAGGGCACGATCAGGGGCGAGCCGAAGCCCTGGGCCTGGAAGCCGGTCAGCGGCGTCCAGGGGGGCAGGTCGGGCACGTCGGGGCCGCCCGTGATGATGATGTCGGCGATGGAGGCGAGGCCCACCTCCGCCCCGGCCGGGTTGGTGATCCGGGTCTCGACCGTCAAGAACCGCGAGTCCTGGAACAGCACGTAGTCGGTCGTGACGGTGATCAGGCTGCCGCCCGCCTCGAGTCGACCCGGGGTGGTAGGCGCGACGGACTGCGTCGTCCCGTCCGGGAGCGCCGACGCGTCGCTGTTGAGGATCCCGCCGGTCAGCCGCAGCCGGACCGGGTCTCCCCGCCCTGCGAGGATCGCGGCGGAGTCGTAGACGATGATGTTCGCCAGCGGGCTGGTGCGCCGGACCACTGCGAAGCTGGTGCTCCCAGGGGAGGTGCCGGCGGGGAGCGGCGGCGAGGTGGAGGGCACGGTGATCGCGTCGTCCTGGAGGTCGACCCCTGGGGCCCGGAACAGGACCGCCGTGAAGGGATTGCCCACCTCGATCAGCCCGACCTGCCCCACCCGGAACGAGTCGCCAGCGTTCGCGCCCGATGTGAAGGCGATGGTGTCGCCCCCCTCGACCCGGGGGCGCGTGATCACATAGGCCTCGGTCCCGACGCTCGGCGTGAAGGTCGTCCCGTCGGGCACCTCCAGCGCCAGGGTGTTGTCGCCGACGAGCCCGGTCACCTCGAACGAGCGGCCCGCGTTCGCGCCAGCCAAGACGGTGACGACGTCGCCCCCCTCGACCCCAGCGGCGGCGAAGTCGAACGCGTCCGCGAGGAGGGGCACCGAACCCAACACCGGGTCGAGGGTCGTCGTGCCGGTGCCGCTGGCCGGCGTGCCGGCCAGGAGGTTACCCGCCACGTTCTCCACGAAGGCGGTGTTCCCGCTGCCGTCGACCGTCAGATCGGTGAACAGGTCGAGGGGCCGTCCGGAGTTGGGCTCGACCTGCGAAGAGATCACATAGTCGAGCCCCGTCGCCCCGGTAAAGACCCCGTCCACCACCAGCCGGTTGGCGGAGATCAGCCCCAGGACCGTGTAGCTGCCGGCATCGGTCTGCGGAGCGACGATCGTCAGGACGTCCCCGGGCAGGACCGACACGGCCTCGAAGTCGTTGTTCCCGTCATCGAAGAATCCGGTCCCGGCGTTGGTAATGCCCGTGGCGCCGGTGGTGATCGGCGCCACCTGCCCGGCGTTGACGAAGCCGCCGGCGCCGACGGTGACCGTCCTGATCCCGACCACCCCCTGGCCCATTTGGTTCCACTGGTCGTTGTCCCCGGCGGGCCCGGCGAGGTCGACCAGGGTCCCGCCCGAGGGCGCCAGGCCGTTGGTGAGCGGCGCGGGCGTCGGGGCGGTGGGGTCGATCCCCGGCTGGTCGATCACGGCCGTGAGGAACCGGTTCGACAGCACGAAGTCGCCCACGTCGCCGGCGAGCCCTGTCCCCAGGCCGCCGATCGCGTCGGGGCCGGTGGGGAGGCCACTGGCGACCGCGGCGGTGACCTGGTACGCCACGGCGAGGTTATCGGTCACCGAGTCCGACTCGCTGATGCAGCCGTGGAGGACGGTGCCCGCGGTCAGCGGGACTGCGAGGAGGGCTCCGCTCAGGAGCGCCCAGGTGCGGACGGCGTCGGATCGCATTCGTCGAACCCTCCTTAGAAGCGGAACTCGAGGGAGGCGCTGATCAGGTCCACGTAGAAGTCGTAGCGACCGTTGGCGGTGAGCCCCTGCTCGATCCCGTGGTCGTTGCGCTTCGTCGCCGTCTCCACGAACAGGTGCATGTAGGACACGTGCACCCGCATGAAGTCGAGCTCGAAGCCCAGGCCGAAGGAGACGCCGTCGCGGTCGCCGTCGGGCAGCCGCGGGCTGAGGGTGTGCTGGGGGACAGGCGTCTCGTCGTGGAAGTAGCCGGCCGTGATCGACAGCCACTCGATCGGCTTCACCTCGACGCCCACCATGAACATGTGGCTGTCGCGCCAGTCGAAGTCGATCACCTCGGTGCCGACGCCGTCGATCTCGATCACCAGCTCGTCGACGGTGGACCAGCCGGTCCACTTGTAGTCGAGCTCCACCCAGAACACGTCCTCGATCACCTCCACCTGGATCCCCGCCTGCAGCCAGGGGGGGAGGGTGATCTCGGTCTTGGCGCGGGCCTCGGGCGGCAGGTCGACGCCGGCGGGGATGTTCCTGAACTTGGCCTCACCCAGGATCTCGTGGTCGTCGGGGGTGGCCCGCCAGGTCACGCCGAACGCCACCCGGTCGCCCAGGAACGGCGGCTGCCAGTGGAGGGCCACCATGTAGCCCACGTTGAGGTGCTCCGACTCGCCCTCCAGCTCGAAGTGGCCGTCGGGCGCGCCCAGGAAGCGGAAGTCGATCGCCCGGGTCAGCTTCACCGACTGCGGCGCCAGGTCGCTCGAGAACACCAGCTGGGGCCCCACCGACACCGACAGGCCGAGGTCGATGGGGTCGGTGAAGGTGAGCGCCGGCTGCACGAAGATGAAGGTCACCTCCGACTCGAGGGCCTGGTAGCGGCCGGTCCAGCCCTCGGGCCAGTCGGTGGCGAGGTTGAAGGGCGCGAACACCCCTACCCCGGCGTCCACGACGTCGGAGATGTCGAAGGAGGCGTAGCCGAAGGGGATGAAGAACGAGCGGATGAACTCCTCGTCGAGGCCCCCCGAGCCCGCGGCCGGGTC
>JAWLGW010000905.1:0-3450 GCA_041690735.1 Planctomycetota bacterium | reverse complement strand
GAGAAGATCCTCGCCGCGCGCCGGTTCCAGGTCGAGGAGGAGATCTACGAGGCGTTCAGCTGGGAGGACGCCTTCTTCGAGTTCCGCCCCGGCGAGCTCCCGGAGGACTTCCCGGCCCGGATCCAGGACCCGGACGAGTTCCGGTTCGGGGCCAGCTCGGTGCTGGTCGAGGCCACCCGCCGGCGCGACGAGTGGCAGAACATCCAGGCGGCGTTGCCCAGCGAGAAGCGCCTGTACGTCCTGGCCGAGGGGCCCGAGGCGAAGAAGCGGGCCGGGAAAGAGCTCAAGGAGGCCCGGGCCCGGGTCGACGACCCCGAGGAGGTGTTCGACGGGCGGCGCACCTTGGCGCAGCTGCCTCACCTGCTGGGGCTGAGCCGGTTCGAGACCCAGTCGGTGGTGTCGCGCCTGCTGGGCGCCAAGCACATCCGCCAGCTGCCCCGCAACGAGCTGGAGCGGCGCTTCAAGGACGCGGTCCGCGCCGACCTCGACTACGCCCTGCGGCTGTATGAGGCCGCCCTGGAGACGCGCGAGCTCGAGGGGCGGGGCCGGCTGCTGGACCGGGTGCTGTTCGGCAGCGACATGTTCCAGCGGCAGGCGGCGGAGGGGAAGGTCACCTTCAGCGCCCGCATGCGCGGGAAGCGGGCCTTCGAGCTGCTGCTGGCCCTGTTCCGGCAGAACACCCCCTGCGAGTTCGTGGTCCGCGAGGAGGGGCGCGAGGTGCGCTTCGCCTTCACCAAGAGCTCGCTGGTGTGGCGGGTAGGCGAGGGCCAGACGCCGCCCAGCACCGTCAAGCAGCTCCTGGCCCGCAGCCCGGTGTCCGCCTCGGACCTGGTGCGCGTGCGCGAGATGCAGGAGCAGACCGGGCGCTCGCTGCAGCAGATCCTGGTGGGCGGCGGCTACGTCACCATGGACAACTGGTTCCGGGCCCAGAAGGACACGGTCCTGAGCGAGGTGTTCAAGGTCTTCTTCCTGCGCCGCCCCTTCGTGGAGGTCCGCACCGCCGAGGACCGCGCGGCCGCCAGCGCCCTCGACATCGACGTCCCCCTCCTCCCCTGGCTCAACGCGGAGGTCAGCCGCGACATTCGCCAGTGGGAGGTGCTCATGGGCGCCGTCCCCTCGGTGCACACCTACCTGGTGCTGACCTCCAAGGGGGAGAAGGGGGTCCAGGGGCAGGACGACCCCTTCCTGCTGTTCGACGGCGACCACTCGCTGGAGGAGGTGCTCAAGGACCAGGAGCTGCTGCCGGCGCCCGAGTTCCTGGCCAAGGTCCACGAGATGCTCCAGAGCGGGCGGCTGCGGCCCCTCGACGCCGAGGAGTACCGGGAGCGGCTCACGGCGGCGCTGGAGGCGGACAAGCGGCTGGAGGCGATCAACTGCTGCCTGGCGGCGATCGACTCGCGGGTGGACGCGCCCTTCTTCCGCGCCAAGCTGCGCGAGCTGCGGGCGGCCGAGTCCGAGATCGCCCAGCAGGCCAAGGCGACCTTCCGCGGCGACCTGGCCTCGTTCTCGCTGCCCGAGGTGCTGCAGACGTTCCACCTGCGCAAGAGCTCGGGGACCATGCGGGTGGAGGCGACCGAGGGGAGCAAGAAGCTGTCGCGGCAGATCTACTTCGACCAGGGCGAGGTGTACCTGCTCAGCGGCGACATGGAGGAGTCCCTCAGCGAGGACGACCTCGAGACGGGGCTGGTGGCGGCGGGCCTGGTGACCGAGGACCAGCTGGCGGACGCCGCGGCGACCCAGATGAAGGAGGAGGTCTACGAGATGTTCTTGTGGGCCGGCGCCGAGTTCGAGTTCGCGGCCGACTACCTGCCCCCCGAGTTCTACGCCTCGAAGAAGAACCGCAAGATCCGCCTCAACACCGTCCGGTTCCTGCTGGAGGCGGTGGCTCGCATCGCCGACTGGGAGGGTGTCCGCAAGACCCTCCCCTCCGACGACCTGGTGCTCGCCTTCGACTCCAACGTCACCAAGATGCAGGCGGTCAACGAGCTGGGCTTCGAGGACCTGCTGCTGCTCGTGGACGGTCGCCACGCGATCGGCGACCTGGTGCGCATGTCGCGCATGCGTCGGTTCAAGGCCTTGTCGCTGCTGGCGGAGCTCGTCAACGACGCGCGGCTCAAGGTGGTCGACCTCGAGCAGATCCAGGAGGAGGACGAAGACGCCCTGTTCGCCACGGACCTGCCCACCTCGGGGGTGATCGAGGAGGGGTTCGTCGGGCAGATCCAGTTCGTGGGCACCCTGCAGGACCTGGCCGGCGCCGACCTGACCGGCGTCATGCGCCTCACCGACGGGCGGCGCAGCAAGGAGCTGGCGCTGATCGAGGGGGAGCTGTACCGCACCTACCCCTACACGCCCAAGGCCAAGAGCGCGGACGGCGCCGCGGCGCAGGAGGCGCTGAGCCCCGAGGCCGCGCGCCTGCGCGAGCTGGAGGCGCTCGACCTCTCGACCCTGCCGGACGAGGAGCGCTCGCGCACCGAAATGGAGATGATGCTCCTGCGGCAGGTGGTGGCCGAGGAGGAGTCGCCGGCGCCCGCCGAGGAGGAGCTGAGCCCCGAGGCGGCGCGCCTGGCGGAGCTCGAGGGGCAGGACCTCTCGGAGCTGTCCGACGACGAGCGGGCGCGGGCGGAGCTGGAGATGAAGATGCTGCGCGCCGCCGTGGAGATGGAGGCGGAGCAGAAGGCCGAGGAGGCCCGCAAGGCGCTGGCGCAGGACGCGGCGCTCGACACGGCCCGGGACGTCGCCGAGTGCTTCTGCTGGCGCGGCACCCGCTTCGAGCTGCTGCAGGGCACCTTGCCGCCGCGCCTCGAAGACTCCGAGCAGCGGGGCGAGCTGCGCCTCGACTCGGAGACCTTCTTCGACGAGTTCGCGGCGGCCGGCGAGAACTGGGTGCGGGTGGGCGAGCGCCTCCCCAAGGACCTGTGCGTGGCCTACGTCAGCGACGAGGCGCGCGAGCAGGCGGCCAGCAAGGCGGAGGATCGCCCCGACCTGGTCGACCTGGTGAGCGGCCAGAACACCTGCGAGGACATCGCCCGCATCTCGAACGACCGCTACCGCGCCATGTGCTTCCTCGCCGACCTGGCGGAGGAGGGCTGGATCGAGGCGGTCGAGCCCGCCGCGCAGGAGGGGGACGCGGAGGAGGACTGGGACTTCAGCCTGTGAGGATCGGGAACATCGGTAGCGCCGCGTCCTGCCCTCACCGTGCCTCGGGCACGGGCACGGGCACGGGCACGGGCACGAGGCGGCGGACGTGGATCGGCGCCTGAGGAAGACCGAGCGGGTGGCGCGGCAGGCGCCGGCGGACCTCGCCTCGGCCCTCGAGCGTGCGCGCGCGCTGGCGCGGGCGGGGCGCCCCGACGCCGCCCGCAGGGCGCTGCGGGAGCGGATCGCCGACCGGCGGATCGAGGAGGACACGCTCGAGGCCCTGGCGAGGGCCGCCGGGGAGCCGGCCGCGGG
>JAWLGW010000904.1:0-3454 GCA_041690735.1 Planctomycetota bacterium | reverse complement strand
GCCCAGCGTCAGGACGAGGGCCACCGCGCCCACGCTCAGGCCGATCCTCGTCATGGACCGGAGATCGACCGACTCCAGCACCTGCAGCTGCGCCGGGGGCATGGCCATGGCTCGGTACAGGTCGAGCATGTCGAGCTGCGCGAACGTCACCACGTGGGAGGTCCCGAGCGCCAGCACCGCCGCCAGGAGCACCCACCAGGCCCAGGGCCGACGCCGGAACACGCCCACCGCCAGGGCGGCGCAGGTGGCGCCCACCGCCAGCGCGAAGGCCGCGGCCGGCCAGCCCGTGAGGAGCGCGCCGAAGGCGTAGACGACGCCGTAGGCCAGGACGAGCGGCGAGCAGGCGGCGGCGAACCCCAGCCACAGGGCGGTGCCGAGCACGGGCAGCGGCACCCCGTCGGTCCACCGCGGGCCGTCCCGGACGTCGCACACCTCCTGCACGCGGGGGCTCCAGTACAGGCCCAGGAACAGCGCCGGCAGGAACACGTAGAACAGCAGGGAGGTGCCCACGGTCATGACGACGACCAGCAGGGTCGTCATGGCGATCGGCGGAGCGCCCGCGCCGCCGGCGGGCGCGGCGCTCTGCATGACGCCCTGCATCATCTGCAGCGTGGTCGGGACCATGAGGCAGGTGGCCGCGAACGCCAGCGCTCCCAGGGCCAGACCCGGCGCCGCCACCGAGAGCATGATCGGGCGCACCCACCGGCGCGCGTTCCAGGCCCCGTAGGCCGTGACCAGCAAGAAGGCGGCGGCGACGGCGTACAGGGCCGCGCTCGCCAGCATGGGGCCGAGCTGCACCCCCGCCCCCGCGGGGACCGCCGCCTGGATCATGGCGCCGGCCACCACGCACGGCCCGGCCAGGCCGGCGAGGCCGCCCAGGCCGAGCTGGACCAAGGCCGCCACCTTGAGCTGCCAGGCGTCGGGCGCGCGGCGCCGTCGGCCCTCGCCCAGCACCTCGCCGCAGTGGGGGCACTTGTCCGCCTCAGCGGCGATCGTCTCGCTGCAGTAGGGGCACTCGGGCACGGGGCGAGCATATCGGACCCGGCCTCCCCTTGCTCCGTGGCTCGGCTGCAGCGGCCGGCCCGCGCGGGGGGAGGGGCGGTGGTCGATTTCGGGAATCGCGCGGGCGGCGGTCGCCCACCCGCGCAGCCCGCTCGCCTGCGCAGCGCGAGTTGCACCCCGCGACGGGTGGGCCTGCGCCGTGCTCTCGCCCCCGGTTCGGTCGACCTGGTGTACGAAGTGGTGCGGCACCGGGTCGCGCGACGATTTGCCGCAGGCGCTCGCCGGGGGGCGGCTTACCCTTTCCCGGAGGTAGGAGGTCCACATGACCCAGGTCGCCGCGCCCCCGCTGGCCGCCGCTGCCCTTCCCCCAGGGCCCCGCTCCAAGCTGCTCACCACCTCCCGGGTGCTGCTCGACCCGTTCCGCTGGCTGCCCCGCTGGCGTCAGCAGTACGGGGACCCGTTCACGCTGCGGGCCATGAACGGCACGATCGTCATGACCGGCGAGCCCGAGGGGATCCAGCAGATCTTCGCCGGCCCGCACGAGGGGTACGACGTGTTCGCCGCCGAGGCCGCGGCGCCGCTGGTCGGCCGGACCTCGATCCTGCTCACCGCCGGGGCGGCCCACCGGCGCACCCGCAAGCTGCTGGCGCCGCCCTTCAACGGCGCGCGCATGCGGGCCTACGGCCCGGCCATGGCGGCGGCCGCGCGCCACCAGGGGGCGGCCCACCTGGCGCCGGGGCGCCCCTTCGTCGCCCAGGAGCTGGGGCAGGCGATCTCGCTGGAGGTGATCCTGCGGGCGGTGTTCGGCGTGGTCGAGCCGGCCCGGGTCGAGCGGTTCGCCGCCGCGATCCTGTCGACCGTGGGGGCGGTCCCGCCCTCAGCCCTGTTCTTCCGTGGCCTGCAGCGGGGGTGGTTCCCGCCCTGGCGGCGGTTCCGCGCTCACATGGAAGCGCTCGATCGGCTGGTCCGCGAGCAGCTCGCCCTCGCCCGCGCCCAGGGGGCGCCGCCCGAGGCGATCGTGTCGCTGCTCCTCGCCGCCACCGACGACGAGGGCCAGCCCGCCAGCGACGACGAGCTGCGGGATCAGCTGCTCAGCCTGCTGGTGGCCGGACACGAGACGACGGGGATCGCCCTGGCCTGGTGCCTGTACGAGCTCCACCGCCACCCCGAGGTGCTGGCGCGGGTGCGGGGCGAGCTCGACGGCCTCGACCCGGGCGACCCGGCCTGGCCCGACGCCGCCGCCAAGCTGCCCTACCTCGAGGCGGTGGTGCAGGAGACCCTGCGCCTGTGGCCGATCCTGACCGAGGTCATGCGGACCCTCGTCGCTCCCTTCGAGCTGCTGGGCCACCGGCTCGAGCCCGGCACCTGCGTGGGCGCCTGCGTGCTCTTGGCCCACCGCCGACCCGAGGTGTTCCCCGAGCCGGAGCGGTTCTTGCCCGAGCGGTTCCTCGAGCGCCGCTTCAGCGCCTCCGAGTACCTCCCCTTCGGCGGCGGGCGCCGCCGCTGCCTGGGCGCGGCCTTCGCCACCACCGAGCTGGCCGTGGTCCTGGCCGCCCTGCTGCGCGAGTGGGAGCTGGAGCTGGCGAGCGATCGTCCGCTGCGGGCCGTCCGCCGCAACGTCGCCATGGCGCCCGAGGCGGGTGTCCCCATGCGAGCGGTCCGACGCCGCTGAGCCTTCACCCTGCGCCCTGCGGCCGGCGCCGCGCACCTCTGCGGGTAGCCCTCGAAGACGCCGTCGCGCCGCTCAGTTCACCCGCACCCGGCCGAGGTAGGCCACCAGGCGCTTCGCGCCCGGGGTGCCCAGGTTGCGCAGCGCGTTCTCCAGCGCGGCGACGTCGTAGCCGCGGGCGAACCGCTGCACGTCGTCCTCCAGCTCCTTGACCCGGCCGAGGGGCTCCGCCGCCTCGACCGCGCGCGCGAAGGCGCGCGCCATGGCGCCAGTGTCGGCCTCGCGCCACACCTCCGCCCGGTAGAAGGCGAGCCGCCGCTCCAGCACCTCGCCGCCGGTGGGGGGCTGCCAGCGCGTCGGGGTGGGCGCGGCGCCGCGCCCCACCAGCCAGCGGGCCCAGGCCAGCGCGGCGACGAGCGCCGCGGCCGGCGTCCCCCGCGCGCGCAGGGAGGCCTCGTAGGCGGCGAGGCGCCCGTCGAACCAGGTCGCCAGCGCGGCGTCGAGGCGCTCCCGCAGCGCCTTGATCCCCTGGGCGCGCTCCTTGTTGAGGCGCAGGTTGTTGGCGTTGACCGCCGCGTTGTAGGCCTGGACGCGGCGGTTGAGCTCGCTCACCGCCTTGTTGAACCGCGTCGCCCGCGCGTTGAGGGCGGTCTCGGCGGCGGCGTCGGCGCCGAACTCGGCCTTGATCTGGTGGGGGGTGGCGCCCGCTTGCTTGCGGCGCTGGAGCGCGGCCAGGCGCTGGTCGAGGCGCCGCCGCTCGGCGTCGATCGCCGCCGCCTCCTT
>JAWLGW010000903.1:0-3455 GCA_041690735.1 Planctomycetota bacterium | reverse complement strand
GTCGATCACCCGGCAGAAGAACATGCCCACGGTCCAGGACTGGCGGGACTGGTGGACGGTCGTCCAGGACAGCTGGGAGGTGCCGACCTCCGACGGCGACGACGAGCTGTCCGAGGACGAGAAGTCGGGCGACGTGATCAAGACCCGCGTGCGGGGCACCAACCTCTCCATGCGCTCGCGCGGCAAGGGCCTGCCCCTGCTGGTGCTCCCCGACTACGGCTACCAGCAGGACTACCTCGAGCGCTACCTGCGGAACCTCGAGGACACCAACCAGATCCTGTACATGACCCTGCCGGGCACCGCCGACTTCGTGGACCCGCCCCTCGCCAACGCGCCCGGCCTGCCCCAGCCCTACTACCCGATCGACCGCATCACCGACGCCTTCGAGGAGCTGCAGCAGCAGCTGGAGAAGGAGGGCAAGATCCAGGGCAAGTTCGCGATCATGTCCCACGGGATCTCCAACTGGATCGCCATGTCGTTCGCGATCCGCCACCCCCGGGCCGTGCGCCGCATGATCCTGATCGCCGCCAACTCGGGCGGCAAGGCGGCCGGCGAGGGGATCGACCGCCTGATCCGCCAGGGGCAGGAGACCGGCGACGTCGAGCTGGAGCACTACGGGCAGTCGCGCCAGTACAACTCCCAGAAGGGCGCCAGCGAGTACGAGGCGAAGAGCCCCGAGGACGAGGAGGCGCTCACGCGCAAGAGCCTCACCGTGCGCTTCGCCGACCGGCGCGACCTCGAGATCGGCCGCATCTACGGCGGGATCGTGCAGCGGCAGGTCGGCAACTCGATGTACACCGGCCCCGCCTTCCGCCGCCCCATGGGCGGCTGCTTCATCCCCGAGTGGTCGCTGTTCAAGCTGCCCAAGGTGCCCACCCCGACCCTGGTCATGGTGGGCAAGTACGCCGTCGAGAGCAGCTTCGACGACGCGCAGGTGATCGCCCGCCACTACGCGCCCAACGCCAAGGCGCTCCTGTTCAAGCGCAGCGCCGAGATGCCCTTCGTGGAGGAGAACGACAAGTTCGTCGAGGTGTGCCGCAAGTTCCTGGGCGGCAAGCGCTAGCCGAGTGCGCGCGGAGAGGCCCCTCGCGGCGGCGATCGCGGTGGTCTTGCTGACGGGCTGCCCCGTCGATCGAGACCCGCGGGCGCGGGCCGAGGGGCCGCCCTCTGTACCGGCGGCTCCACCGCCGCCGGAGCCGCCGCTGCCGGACGAGCCCCTGGCCCGGGGCGAGGCGATCCTGGCCCGGGTGGTGCGCGAGCGCTGCTCCGACCCGGCCGAGCCCTGGGCCGTCGCCCACCGGGTGCTGGTCGAGGGCGCCGAGCTGCGCCTGCCCGGCGGCGCCCTCGCGATCGAGCAGATCGTGGCCCGCCACCTCGACCCGGCCACCCTGGGCTTCCCCCGCCGCGGCGCCGACGGGCGACCGATCGAGCCCCACCCGGGCATGATCGCCAAGACCCTGCTCGAGGTGGGCGTCCCCCTGGAGCGGGCGTTCACCCTGCGGGACGGCTCCCAGGCGCGCCTGGCGGCGATCGCGCGGGCCCACCTCGACGCCTGGACCCCCGGCGGGGAGCCCGAGCTGCACGATCAGGCCTGGCTCCTCGAGGTGGCGGCCGGCGCCGCCGACCCGCGGGCGTCCGCCCTGGCGGAGCGCAGCCTGAAGGTCCTCGCCCGCGACCAGGCCTACTTCGAGCGCTACGCGGCGGACCCGGCCAAGCGCTACACCAAGCCGTTCGTGCGAGGCGACGGCGGGCGGCCGCAGCCCGCCGAGATCCACCGCTACGCCTGCGGCGGGTTCCACCTGTTCCAGGCGGTGCAGCGCCTGCACGGCGGCAGCGCGCCGTCGCCGCTGCGCCGCCAGCACGAGCTCCTGTGGGTGCGCCTCGACCGGGAGACCGCCTACTGGGAGGAGAAGCTGACCGAGGTCGGGCAGCGCTTCCCGCCTCCGGCGGCCGCGCAGCACCGGCGGGTGATCCTCACCCAGCTCCTCAAGCTGCAGGGCCACGCCCTCGAGACGCACCTGCGCGCCGTCGGGGCGGGCGCCCTGCCGCGCGCCGCCGCTGAGGTCGAGCAGGGCTTCGCCGCCCTGGCTCGCACCGTGTCGCGCCTCCACGACCAGGGGATCTACGCGGACCTGGACGCGATCCGCAAGTCCATGCCGCAGATCTACTTGGACCTGGTGGGGGACTCGGCGCACGCCCTGCACGCCTACCGCCTCCGTCGCTGACTCCCGAGCACCGCAAGACGGCCCGGAGCAGTCGCGTCCAGGAGACGGTCGCCCGCTGTATCTCCCTGGACGGGAATGCATTGCGGCGCGAGCCCCCTCGGCTGGTGCTGCGGCGTGTCAGGTGCACACCAGGCGTCAACGACCGTAGGGGCTTGGTCGCGGCGAGCGGACCTGAGAGACTGAGGCACAACAAGTTACGAGCTTCCGAAAAAGGGCCCGCAAGACGCCTCGCGCGGGCCGCGTCGCAGGAAGTGAATGGGGTCGAGAGCCGCTCGCGCTCAGGCCTGACGGAAAGCAGGAGATCACCCAATGAAGATCGTTCAGTCGTCGCTCCTTTGCGCGCTCACCGTCCTCCTCACCGCGGGCATGGCCTTCGGCCAGCAGTCCGGCAGCGGCCCCGCCGGCGGCACCGGCACCGGCGGCGGCTCCACCCCGGGCAGCACCCCGGGCCAGGGCCAGGAGGAGATCGACCTCCCCGTGGAGCAGCCCGTCTACCAGGTGCCGATCGGCCAGGACGAGGACGAGAACGACGACGAGGATCAGAACAACGGGGACGACGAGGGCGACGATCCGCGCGACACCCCCCCGCCGGTGATCTACGGCGAGGAGATCGACTCCGAGAACGACACGATCTTCTACGTCCTCGACATCTCCTGCTCCATGGACTGGGACAGCCAGTCGTACACCACGCTCGACGGCAGCACCCGCCGGGGTCCGCGGATCGACCGCGCCAAGGCCGAGCTGTCCCGCTCGATCATGGGCCTGGCCCCCAACTTCAAGTTCAACATCGTCGCCTACGACTGCAGCACCCGTCAGTGGCAGCGTGACATGCAGCCGGCCGACGACGCCAACAAGGCCTCGGCGCTGGCTTGGTCGAACGCGCTCCGGCCCACCGGCGCCACCGGCACCGGCCCCGCGACGGTGCTCGCCCTGGGCGACAAGGACAACATGGCGGTGGTGCTGCTGACCGACGGCGCCCCCAACTGCCCCTACAACATGAACAGCCACCGCAGCATGATCCGCACCGCCAACACGCAGGGCGCCACGATCAACGTGTTCGGGATCGCGGCCAGCGGCAGCTACCGCTCGTTCTGCCAGGGGGTCGCGTCGGACAGCGGCGGCTCCTACTTCGACGTCCCCTAGGCCCCCGGCCAGGGACCGATCGACGGACCCACGAGACGCCGGCTCCCTCCTCGAGGGCGCCGGCGTCTCCCCGTGTGGGACCCCTCC
>JAWLGW010000902.1:0-3456 GCA_041690735.1 Planctomycetota bacterium | reverse complement strand
CGCCAGCTCCACCTCTTCGCGGGGCAGGTCGCCCCGCCGCATGCGCGCCCGCAGCAGGGCCGCCTCGGCGGCGCCGTCGCCGCCGCGGGCCGCCCGCCACACTCGCCGCGCC
This sequence comes from Planctomycetota bacterium, assembly GCA_041690735.1. Taxonomy (GTDB): domain Bacteria; phylum Planctomycetota; class J058; order J058; family J058; genus JAWLGW01. The sequence goes on along the minus strand of JAWLGW010000902.1, from coordinate 3,344 downwards.
CACGCGTCCACTACCAGGGCACCTCGTGCGCGTCGCGGAAGAAGCCGCCCGCGGGGCCGTCGTCGGGGAGCAGCGCCAGGCGCACCACGCCGGCCGCCCCCTCCTCGACCGAGCGATCGGCCGACGGTCCACCCATGCGGGTGCGCACCCACCCGGGGCACACGGCGTTCACCTTGACCGCCGGCCCCACCTCCCGGGCGAGCTTCACAGTGAAGGCGTCCAGCGCCGCCTTGCTCACGCTGTAGGGGGCCGGCCCCTCCAGCCCCTCGCCGAAGGAGCCGTAGCCCGAGGAGACGTTGACCACCCGACCCCAGCCCGCCGCCACCATGGCGGGGACGAAGGCCCGGCAGGTGCGCACCGCGCCCAGCAGGTTCACCTCGAGGGCCTCGCTCCAGGACTCGGGCAGGGCGGACAGCGCGGTGCCCTCGGGGTACACGCCGGCGTTGTTGACCAGCACGTCGACCCGCCAGCCCGTCTCGCGCAGCCGCCCCGCGCACTGCTCCACCGAGCGCGGGTCGCCGACGTCGAGGCTCTCGACCCGGACCTCCCCCGGGACCTCGCGAGCCGCCACCTCTCCGTCGTTCCACCGGCGCGCCGCCAGCACCACCCGCAGCCCGGCGCTCGCCAGCCGTCGGCAGGTCTCCAGGCCGATGCCGCGATTGCCGCCGGTGACCAAGGCCGTCCGCCGCTCCGTCATGACCGCCCTCCGACCCTCGTTCTACCCGCGGCGGTGATTCGGGGGAGGCGACCCGGCTACAGGGGGAGCGAACGGGCCAGGCGCAGGCCGATCCCGGCGCCCCGATCGGTCGAGCGCGACATGCTCCGGTAGGCGGAGCGGCAGTGCCCGGCCGGGTTGAACCCGTCGCCGCCGCGGACCACCTTCTGGTCGCTCCAGCGGGTGGTGCGGGGGCTGCCATCGCTCGGCGCCCCCTTGTAGCCGAGCACGTACCCGTCCTCGCACCACTCCGCCACGTTCCCGACCATGTCGACCAGGCCGAAGGCGTTGGGGAAGCCGAGGTGCTCGCGGGGGGGGTGCGTGCGCCAGGTGCGGGTGTCGCCGAACCAGCAGTAGCGGGGGTCCATCTCCTGACCCCAGAAGTACTCCGTCACACTGCCGGCGCGGCAGGCGTACTCCCACTCGGCCTCGCTGGGCAGCCGCAGCCCGTCGCCCACGCCCGCCAGCCAGGCCTTGGCGTCGCGCCAGCTCACCCCCTCGATCGGCAGGTCCGCGCCCCGCCAGGTCCGCTCGTCCTCGCCCCGGCCCCGGTCCCACTCGCGCTGCAGCAGGGGGAAGCGCCCCAGCAGCAGGGGAGGCACGCGCACCGACCGCCGGGGCGTCGTCGCCTCGCTGAGGCCGAGCTCGGACCCCATGAGGAACGTCCCTCCCGGCAGCACGTGCAGCACCGCTCCGGTGGTCCGGTGGCGCACGGCGCCCACTCGGTGGCCCAGGCCGCCCGAGGCGTAGGACGCCGCCTCCACCGGCTCGAAGCGCGGCCCCAGCGCCCGAGCCACGGCGGCCAGCACCACGTCCTGCGCCTGCGGGTCGGCCTGGTTCCACCGCTCGCGGTCCGACAGGTCGGCGAACCGATACAGCTGCGCCCGCAGGCGCTCGCGCAGGGCGAAGTCGCCAGGGTCCGCCAGCGCTTGCTGCTCCAGCCGCCGCAGTCCGCCGTCCATGCTCCTCTTCATACCACTGGGCCGTGGTCGACGAACGAGGTGTCCTTGCAGCGTTCCCTGCGTCCCTCGCGTGCGCTAAGGTCTGACCGATGTACAAGGCCGTGCGCGAGTTCGAAGCGGCGGGCGTGGACCCCCAGCGCTTGCTCGACGTGGTGTGGGACGTCACGGTGTACCCCGAGTTCGTGCGCGGCGTGCGTGAGGTAAAGGTCCTGCGACGCGAGGGGGACCACCGGCTGCTCGCCGAGTTCACCGCCGGCGTGGCGGGCATGGACTTCGACTACGTGCTCGACGTCACCCGCGAGCCCGAGGCGGTCCGCTGGCGGCGGGTGAGCGGGGCCTTCCGGGCCGCCGAGGGGGCCATGCTGCACCTCGGCGGCGAGCGGTTCCGCTACGAGAACGCCATGGACCCCGGCTTCGCCGTGCCCGGCTTCGCCGCCCGGTTCATCCTCGAGCGCAGCCTGCCGCGCCTGATCCGGGAGTTCGTGAGCCGCGGCCGGCAGGCGCAGGCGGCGGCGGGGAAGCGCGGGAGTTGAAGCCCGACGTCGCCGCGGCGCCGCCGGCGCCGCCCGAGCCGCGCGCCCCCGAGCTCACCGCCGCCTGGACGCCGCTCCGGCCTCGCTCGGCCCTGATCGCCTATCCGGACGGCTCCTTCGACAACCTCGAGTGGCTCGACCTCCCGCCCGGGCACGCGCGCCTCGACCTCGCGCGCCTGGAGCGCGACTACTTCGCCTGGGTGCCCAGGCTCACGGCGGGCCTGGTGAGGCCGCAGTGGCGGGAGCCCGCCCTGTCGCTGGGCCTCGAGCCCCTCCACCGCCCCACCCTGATCCGAATGGACGCCCCCGGCGACGGCGCCGGCGCCCGGGCCCGGCCGATCGTGGGCGGGATCCTGGCCGAGCCCGGGGGCAGCTTCGGCTTCGAGCTCCACCCGCGAGCGGAGGGGACGCGGCTGGTGGTGGCCGTGCGCCGCCTGCGTCCGCGCCTGCCGGGCCCGGTCTATCGGCGCGTGCAGGCCCGGCTGCACGTCCGCTCGACCTGGGCCTTCCTGCGCGACGTCGCCCGCCAGGCGGCGCGTTGAGCTGCCGGCGCGGAGACTGGTCGGCGGGGTCGGTTCGAGTACCATGAGGCTGCCATGATCCTGACCCGCAGCGCCGACTACGCCTTGCGCGCCCTGATCCACCTCGCCCAGTGCCAGGCCGGACAGGCGGAGCGCCTCGACTCGATCGCCAAGGCCCAGCGCATCCCCCCCGCGCTGCTGTCGAAGATCCTGCAGACCCTGGTCCGCAGCGGCATCGTGCGCTCGCAGAAGGGCTACGGGGGCGGGTACGTGCTGGTGAGCGACCCCGCCGACGTGTCACTCCGGCAGGTGATCGAGCTGATCGACGGCCCGTTCTGCGTGTTCGAGTGCCTGGTCGACGACCAGTTCTGCCAGCTGTGCAGCGACTGCAAGCTGAAGGGGAAGTTCTCCGAGCTGCAGGACACCCTGGTCGGCACGCTCGCCCGCACCAGCCTCGCCGAGTGCCTCCCCGACCCGGCGGAGGCGCGCCCGGCGGAGGCGCGCCCGGCGGAGGCGCGCCCGGCGCCGACCGAGCTCGCGGATTGAGTCGGAGCCCAGGGACGAATCCAGCAGTCCTTGTCGGTTAGTTTCTGACCGGGCTCGAGACGTCGCG
>JAWLGW010000901.1:0-3456 GCA_041690735.1 Planctomycetota bacterium | reverse complement strand
GGGCGCCGCGGCAACAGGCGCAGCCCCGCCGCGAACGCGGCGGCGCCGGCGGCGAGGGGCGGCCCTCCCAGGAGCAGGCAGCCGAACAGGAAGGCGCCCCGCTGCTCGGCCGCCACCACGCCCTCGAGGGCCAACGCCAGGACGGCGCCCAGGGCGATCAATCCCCCCACGCTGGCCAGGCCGCCGCCCGCCAGCAGCAGGCAGCCGCCCAGGAGGGGCCGGGGGGCGGCCGGCGCAGGAGCGGCCGGTGCGGCGGGCTCCAGCCGGCCGGTCTCGAAGGCCAGCCGCTGATCGCGGCGGGCGCGGCCCAGGAGCACCAGGCCGCTGACGACCAGAGTGACCAGCACGCCCAGCGCGAACAGGAGCCCCGCTGGCGCCGCCAGCTCCTCGGCGGCGGTGATCGACCGGTGCGCCTCCACACCGAACATGTGGCCCAGGGCGAACAGGGGGAAGTCGTACAGCCCGTGGAACAGGACCGGCAGGGCGAAGGCGGCCAGGAGGCTCCCCCCGCCCGCGCCGGTGGTGTGTCGGAACCACCACCGGCCCACGTAGTAGCCCATGATCGCGCCGCAGAACGCGTGCATGGGGACCGCCGTCAGCGCCCGGACGGTGCCGACCAGCAGCCCCCCCTGCGCCACGTACAGCACGTTCTCGAGGGTGGCGAACCCCAGCGAGGCGACGACGCCGTACACCACCCCGTCCATGGGCTCGTCGAAGGCGGGGCGGCGGGCGGCGAACAGCAGCAGCACCGCCAGCTTGAGGGCCTCCTCGGGGAGGGCCGCCACCAGGAACGCCTCCAGGAAGCCGCGCGGCAGCGGGTCGAGGGCGGCGGCCTGCAGGATCGCGGCCACCGGCAGCGCCACGGCCAACACCGGCAGCGCGCTCGCGACGCCCAGCCCGAAGGTGGCCCACACGGTCCCCGCCGGCTCGGGGTGCGCGTCGCGCGCCCGGAAGAACCAAACCAGCAGCAGCGAGGGGACCAGCGCCGACAGGGCCGTGAACGCGAACAGCAGCACCCGCCAAGCTTAGCCGAGCTACAGCCGGGGCTGGAGCGCCGGTGTGAAGGCCAACCTGCGGATCACCAGCAGCACCGCCAGGGCGGTCACCCCGTCGGCGAAGGCCAGCATGAACATGATCACGATCTGGTACTTCGCCGCTGCCAGGGGAAGGGAGCCGCCCAGCATTTGGCCGGTCATGACGCCCGGCAGCTTGACGATCCCCACGATCAGCATGGCGTTGATCGTGGGGGTCAGGGCGGCGCGCGCCGCTCTCCGGAAGGCCTCACGCGTGGCCTGGGCCGGCGTGGCCCCCAGGGAGAGGGCCGCCTCCACCCGGGCGCGGCCGGCGCGCAGGTCGTCGTGGAACCGCTGCGCCGCCAGGGCGCCGGCGGTCATGGCGTTGCCCAGGATCATGCCGCCCAGGGGGATCAGGTAGCGCGGATCGGGCCGCTCGACCCCGACCACGAACCGGCTCACGTACAGGAGGGTGGCGGCCAGCACGACCGCCAGCAGCCCGGTCATGGCCGGGCCCGTGCCCCGCAGCGCCCCCTCGACCCGCTGGCTGCCGGTGACGCCCGCCACCGCGGTCATGAGGGCCAGGACGCCCGCGATCGCCAGCCAGCTCTCGTGCGCGAACACCACGTTGAGCACCAGCCCCACGCCCAGGAGCTGCACCACGGTGCGGGCGCTGGCGACGAGCCCCTCCCGGACCATGTTCACCCCCACCGCCAGGGCGAGCAGCAGCAGGGCCGCCATGAGCAGGGCCGCCAGGGCGAGGCCGGTGGGGTCGATCTCCCGCAGCGGCGTCACGCCGAGGAGCAGGCTCACGGGGCCGCCTCCGCGGCGGGCGCGGCGCTGAGGAAGGCGCGCACGGCGGGGTCGAGGCCGCTGCGGTCGGCCCCCTCGGCCAGCAGGGCCCCGGGGAAGGGGCCGTGCAGGCGGCCGCCCTCGAGCACCGCCGCGCGGGCCCCCAGGTGCACGGCGTCCTCCAGCCGGTGGCTCACGGCCAGGAGGGCCACCTCGCGCTCGGCGCACCACCGCCGCAGCGCCGCCAGCAGCTCGCGGGCGGAGCGCACGTCGAGCGAGGCCGTCGGCTCGTCGAGGAGCAGCAGCGGCGGCTCGAGGAGGAGCGCCCGGGCCAGCCCGAGGCGCGCCTGCTGTCCGCCGCTGAGGGCGGCGCCGTCCCGCTCGAGGGCGACCTCGCTCAGCCCCACGCGCGTCAGCGCCGCTCGCAGGGCGTCGTCGTCGGCCGGCCGGCTCGCCCACTGGAGGGGCAGGGTCAGCTCGTCGCGGACGCTGCCGCCGAGCGCGACCGGCGTCTGGGAGACCAGGACCGCGCTCCGCCGCAGCTCGGTCGGGCTCCACTCGGCGACCGGCCGCCCCAGCACCGCCACCTCGCCGGCCTCCGGCTCGAGGAGGCGGTTGACCAGCTTGAGCAGCGTGGTCTTGCCGCCGCCGCTGGGGCCCAGCACGACCAGCGCCTCGCCCCGGACGAGGTCGAGGGACAGGCCCTCGAACAGCGGCGCGCCCTCGGCCGCCCGCCGGAAGCGGAGGTCGCGCAGGCGCAGCGCTGGCGGCGGGGGCGGGGCGTCGGCGGACATGCCGCCAGGCTAACGAGGGGCGGGAGAGGTGGGGGGAGCAGCCTGCTCCTCGGTCAGGACCCGCAGCGCCGCCTCCGCCTCGTCCAGGATCCGGCGGGGGAGGTCCACGGGGTCGCGGCGGAGCGCGCGGGCCAGCCGGGTCAGCTCGGGGTCCGGCAGGCTCTCCTGCAGGTCGCGCAGGGCGCGGCCCTGTCCGCACCGCGCCAGGGCGGCCAGGGCGAAGCGCGCCTCGGCCGGGTCGAGGGGAGCCCGGGCGATCGCGGTCAGGGCGCCCGCCTCGGCGGCCCGGCAGTCGGCGAGGGCGCACACGAGCGCCAGCCGCTGCGCCGGACGGCGCTCGGCCCGCAGGGTCTGCGCCAGCCGCTCGGCCGCCGCGGCGCCGCCGAGGTAGCCGACCGCGCGGATCGTGGAGAGCGTCCCGGCGGCGAGGCCCCCGTCGAAGGCGCGCAGGGCCGCCTCGGGATCGCTGGCCGCCAGGGCGCGGCAGGCTTGCGCCTGCAGCACCGGGTGCGGGGCCGTCCGCGCCAGCGCGATGAGGGGCTCGGCGAGGTCGGGCCCCGCCAGGCGCTCGGCGAGGAGCAGCAGCTCGAGCCCCGGGTGCACCTGGAGGGCCCGCCGCAGGGCGCGCCGCTGCCGGTCGCCCGTCGAGAGCTCGGCGAGCGCGTGCAGCTCCGTGGCGGCGTCGCTGCGCACCCGCGGCTCGGGGGACAGGAGCTGCTCGAACAGCGGCGCCGGGCCCGGGGCTGCGAGGCGCTGGCGGACCGCCTCGACCAGCGCGCGCGTCTGCTCGGGGCCGTCGAGGCGGATCAGCTCCAGCGCTCGCCACACGCCCTCCTCCCGGGCCGCGAACACCAGCA
>JAWLGW010000900.1:0-3467 GCA_041690735.1 Planctomycetota bacterium | reverse complement strand
CTCGCGCAGGCGCTCGCGGACCTCGGCCGGGAGCTCGGCCCTGGGGCGCTCCGGCCGGGCCGCGCTGGCCTCCACTGCGATCCAGCGCACGTCGCGGTGCACGCCCAGCCGCTGCAGCACCTCGCGCGCGACCGCCTCGCCCCCCTCGCCCGAGAACGGCGCCACACCGAGACGACGCACCCCGGTCAGGTCGACCGGGGCAGGCTCGGTGCGCTCCACGCCGAGCGGCTCGAGAGTCGAGCAGCCGAGCGCGATCGTTCCCAGGGCGGTGCACATCAAGCGAAAAGGGGCTCCTCCGGACGCAAACCACCTCCGTGTCCCGACTCTCCGCGGCCGGGAGCAGGAGGGGCGTCGCCCGAAGCGGGGGATCCTAAGGGGGGCACCCAACGTGGTCAAGCCTTTGCGTTTCAAGGACTCACGCCCGTAAGTCCCGAATCCAGGGTAAAGCCGCCGCGCCGCGTCGATTAGGTCTAAACCCCGCGACGAGGCTCCCCCTCGGCTACGCCAACGCCATGCCGCTCGCCGGGCTCCGTCCCCGCTAGCCTCACCGCGCGTTCCGCGGCCGCGCACCTTCGCCCAGCCCCAGCCGCGGGGGAAGATTCCCCTGTTGGCAGCGTCTTTCTGCGCTGCAGGCGCTCAGTCGAGCCGGCGGAGCACCGCCTCGAGGTCGGGCGCCGCGGCGAGCGCCTCGAACAGGTCGCTCAGCGCGTCCTCACCGGAGAGCGCGGTCAGGCGGGGCTCGAGCTGCGCCGCGGCCTCGGCGCCGAAGCGGATCCGGCACAGCCTGCGGATCGCGTCGCGCGTCGCCTCTGCGCGTCCCTCTGCGCGTCCCTCTGCGCGCCCCTCGGCGCGGCCCTCGGCGCGACCCTCGGCGCGACCCTCGGCGCGACCCTCGGCGCGCCCCTCGAGCACCGTGCTGGGGATCACCCGGCCTTCGCGGTCGAGCAGCCGCAGGTTGCCGTCGACGGCCGCGAAGGTCGCCCCCAGGACCTCGCTCCGGAACGGCGCTTCGGCCTCCTGATAGGCCCCGTCCACCAGCCGGAAAGCCCGCAGCCGCCCCGGGATCACGTCGGCGTCGGGGTCGAACAGGACGTACTCGCGGGTGCGGAACACGTCCTGATAGATCCCCTTCTTCCGGTACACGTCCTCCTCGATCGTGCTCCGCGAGCACACCTCCACGATCAGGTCGGGGGCGGTCCCCTCCAGCCACAGCTTGTAGGTCCGGCGGGGCTCCTCGGGGCGGGGCAGGTTCAGGAACACGAAGAAGTCGGGGACGACCGAGCGGCGGGAGTCGTCGGGGTCGTAGTAGAAGAACACGTTGGTGCAGAAGTGCGCCCCGACGCGCCCCGCCTGCGCCAGCGCCACCGGCACCGCCGCCATGAGGTAGTTCACCTGCGCCGCGTGGACCCCCGTCTCCCCCACCGGCTTGCCGTCGCTCTCTATGAAGTCGAGCGTCGGCTCGGGGTGAGCCCACAGCCGCATGTGCCACTCCTCCTCGTGCATGAAGCCATCGTAGCAGCCTCCTCCTCGCCCGCCGACAGACCCGCCGGCGGGGCGCGAACAAGACCCTAACCACCGGGTGCGACATCCCTGGCTGCTGGCTGCCCCTGCTGCGTGAGCGCCGCGGTTCTCAGCGGGTGACCCACGATTGGGGCTTCGGGCGACGACCGGCCGAGCGCGGGCTCAGCGGCGCCTCGTGCGCGCGGCCGCTCAGTCGAGCCGGCGGAGCACCGCCTCGAGGTCGGGCGCCACGGCGAGCGCGTCGAACAGCGCGCTCAGCGCGTCCTCACCGGAGAGCGCGGCCAGGCGAGGCTCGAGTCGCGCCGCGGCCTCGGCGCCGAAGCGGATCCGGCACAGCCTGCGGACTGCGTCGCGCGTCGCGTCGGCGCGACCTTCCAGCACGGTGCCGGGGATCACCCGGCCGTCGCGATCGAGGAGCCGCAGGTTCCCCTCCACGGCCGCGACCGTCGCGTCCAGGACCTCGCTCCGGAACGGCACCTCGGCCTCCTGGTAGGCCCCCTCCACCAGCCGGAAGGCCCGCAGCCGCCCGGGGATCACGTCGGCGTCGGGGTCGAACAGGACGTACTCCCGGGTGCGGAACACGTCCTGGTAGATCCCCTTCTTCCGGTACACGTCCTCCTCGATCGTGCTCCGCGAGCACACCTCCACGATCAGGTCGGGGGCGGTCCCCTCCTCCCACAGCTTGTAGGTCCGGCGGGGCTCCTCGGGGCGGGGCAGGTTCAGGAACACGAAGAAGTCGGGGACGACCGAGCGGCGGGAGTCGTCGGGGTCGTAGTAGAAGAACACGTTGGTGCAGAAGTGCGCCCCCACGCGCCCCGCCTGCGCCAGGGCCACCGGCACCGCCGCCATGAGGTAGTTCACCTGCGCGGCGTGGATCCCCGTCTCCCCGACCGGCTTGCCGTCGCTCTCTATGAAGTCGAGCGTCGGCTCGGGGTGAGCCCACAGACGCATGTGCCACTCCTCCTCGTGCATGAAGCCATCGTAGCAGCCTCCTCCGCGCCCGCCGACGAACCCGCCAACGCGACGCGAACAAGACGCTAACCCCCGGGTGCGACATCCCTGGCTGACCCTCTCGGACCTCGCGCGCCCCCCGCCCCCTGCTAACCTCCTGGCGTGCGCCTCTCGGTGGTGACCGCCGTCTTGAACCGGATCGACACGCTGCAGGCGTGCCTGGAGAGCGTCGCCGGTCAGACCCACCCCGAGGTCGAGCACGTGCTGATCGACGGCGGCTCGACGGACGGGTCGGTGGAGCTGTTGCAGCGGTGGGCGGACCGGCTGGGCCACTTCGTGAGCGAGCCGGACCGGGGCCTGTACGACGCCGTGAACAAGGGCGTCGCCGCCGCCACCGGCGACGCGATCGGGATCCTGGGCGCCGACGACGTGTACGCCACCCCCGCGACCCTGGCGCACGTGGCGCAGGCGCTCGAGCGCACCGGCGCCGACTCCTGCTACGGCGACCTCCTGTACGTGAGCGCCAGCGATCCCGCGCGGGTGATCCGGACCTGGATCTCCGGCGACTACCGGCCGGGCGCCTTTCGGCGCGGCTGGATGCCCCCCCACCCCACGTTCTTCGTGCGGCGCGAGGTGTACCAGCGCTTCGGCCTGTACGACACCCGCTTCCGGATCGCCGCCGACTACGAGCTCATGCTGCGGCTGCTCGAGCGGGAGCGGATCACGACCTGCTACCTGCCCGAGGTGGTCGTGCGCATGCGCCTGGGCGGCACCAGCAACCGCGGCCTCCGCCAGCTGGTGCGCAAGAGCCGCGAGGACCTGCGCGCCTGGCGGCAGAACGGCATGCGCGGCGGCCGACGGGCCGTGGCCTGCAAGAACCTGGTCAAGCTGCCGCAGTTCCTCCCGGCGGCGCTGCGGCGGCGGCTGGCGGGCAGCGACCCCTGATCAGGCCTCCGTAACTACGCGCCCCCGGGCGGCCGGGTGCTCGAGGAACC
>JAWLGW010000899.1:0-3472 GCA_041690735.1 Planctomycetota bacterium | reverse complement strand
GGTCGACCACGACCACGAGCGCGAGCGCGAGCGCTTCTGGACGCGTCCTCAGTGCTCAGTCCTCGTCGCGCTCCCCGTCCTGTGTTCGTCCCTCCCCCGCCGCAGCGGCGGCCTCCTCGGCCAGCTCCGCGATCCGCTGCAGGACCGAGGGGTCGCCGAAGCGAGCGCCCGCGTGAATCCGGCGGCGGGTCCGCTCCAGCTCCTCGGCGGCCCGCGCACGCTCCCCTCGACGGAGGAGCGCCTCGGCCGCGCCGACCTCCGCGGCAGCGGCCAGGGGGCTGCGGGGGGCGATCTCGGCCGCGGCGAGGAAGAACTCGCGCGCCGCGACCCAGCTGCCGGCCCGCAGGCGCTCGGTGGCGGCGTCGTGCAGCACCCGCTGCCACGCCTCCGGCGGCTGAGAGCTCGGCGCCAGGCGCAGCGGCTTGCTCCCCGTGCCCTGCACCTCGATCCACGTCTCGTCGGCGTCAGGCTGGGGCGGCGCTGCGCGCGGCCGCTGCGGCTGCGGCGCAGGATCGCTCGCGCGCCCCCGCTCGTAGGCCATCCCCAGGCCGAACCCGGCCAGGCACACGCAGGCCGCGAGCAGCACCGCCGCCACGGCGTGCAACGTGCCGCCGCGGGCGGCGACCGCCGGGGCCTGCTCCGCCAGCAGCACGTCGCGCGCGGCCAGCTTGATCCGGTCGACCACGTGGACCGGCGGCGCCAGCTCGGGCAGGGCCCCCCGCACCGCCCGCAGCTCGGTGAGGAGCGACTGGCAGGAGGCGCACCCGTCGGCGTGCCCCTCGGCCCGCTCGCGGTGATCGGCCGGCAGCTCGCCGTACAGGAGGTCGGGGAGGTCCTCACAGAACCGGTCACAGTCCACGGGTCTCGACCTCCTCTCCCTGCAGCGCGCGGCGGATGAACCGCCGCACGTGTCCCAGGGCGTAGCGCATGCGGCTCTTGACCGTGTCCCGGGGCAGCTCGAGCGCCTCCGCGATCTCGCGGAACGAGAGCGCCGTCCGCTCCCGCAGCAGGAACACCTCCCGCTGCTCGTCGGGCAAGGCGGCGACGGCGCGCTCCACCAGCGCGGAGAGCTCGCGCCGCGCGACCCGCTCGATCACCGGCGGCCCCGGATGCGCGACGCCCTCCAGGACCTCGGGCGCGGTCGCCGGCTCGGCGCCGGCCTCGCGCCGGCGGGTGGCGCGCCGCCGGTGGTCGATGCAGGCGTTGCGGGTGATCGCGAACAACCAGGTGGTGAAGCTCGAGCGGCCGTCGAACCCGGCGCCCCGCCGCAGCACGCGCAGCCACACCTCCTGGGTCACGTCCTCGGCCAGCGCCGCGTCACCCAGGAAACGCATGGCGAAGGCATACACCGAGCCTGCGTGGCGATCGACCAGCCGGTCCATGGCTCCGGCCTCGCCCCGCCGCCAGCGCTCCAGCAGCTCGCCATCGCTGGCCAAGATCTCGCTCCGCATCCGCCCCCGCCGCGCGCGGGCCCGCTCGCCGTTCAGGTGAGACGCTGCCGGGCCGACCCCGGGTCTCGTCCTGGTCTCGTCGACGGTCTCCTGGTGGCTGTGAAGGAGCTTACTCCAGGGCTGCCAAGGCGCCTGCCAGCTCGGGCGGCAACGGCTCGGCGAAGGTGACCTCGCGGTCGTCCTCGGGATGCGCGAAGCGCACCTCCCCGGCGTGGAGGAACAGGCGGGGAGACCCCGCTCGCCGCGCCACCCGCTGGGCAGCCGCGTCCCCGTACCGGGGATCGCCCAGGAGCGGGTGCCCGATGGCCGCGAGGTGAGCTCTGATCTGGTGCGTGCGCCCGGTCTCGAGCCGGACCTCGAGGAGCGTCGCCTCTCGCAGGCGGCGCACCACCCGATAGCGCGTCGCGGCCGCCCGGCCCGAGGGGCGGGGCGCCATCCGCTGCCGCCCCGCCGCGCCTCCCTTCTCGAGGGGCAGGTCGATGCGCCCCGCGTCGCGCTTCACGCGCCCCGCGGCCAGGGCCGTGTAGGTCCGCTCGAGCCTGCCTGCCCGGAGCGCCTCGAACAGCCGCCGCGCCGGCCCACGACCGCGGGCGAGGACCAGGAGCCCGGAGGTGTCGCGGTCGAGGCGACCCACCGGCACCAGGTTGCCCCCGCCGAGGGCGGCCGCCAGCAGGTCGATCCAGCCGTAAGGGTGGCCGCTCCCCCGGTGCACCACCGCGCCGGCCGGCTTGGCCGACACCACCACCGCCTCGTCCTGATAGCGGACGCTCGCCCCGGCCCGGGCCACCTCCGACGCCGGCAAGGCGGGGCCGCTCGGCTCCGGCGCCCCCTCCAGGGCCGGGATCGGCAGGGCGTAGTTGGTGATCCGCACCCGCTCGCCGACCTCCAGGCGTCGATCGGCCCGGGCGCGGCGACCGTCCACCCGGACCCACCCCTTGCGCAGCGCTTTGAGGGCCACCGGTCGGGCCAGCCCCAGGTGCTTGCGGAGGAACGTCTCCAGGCGCGCGCCCGCCTCGTCGGCGTCGACCAGGAACTCACGAGGTGCCACGATCCGTTTCTCTTGTGTCGAGGTGTGGGTGCGACGAAACGAAAGCTTCAGGAGATAGGGTAGCGCGGGGCACTGGCGCCACATGCGGTGCCCTCGCGCCCCGTGGCTGCCCGATTTGGTACATCCGTAAAGAAGATCCTAGCCTGCTGATGGTTAAGAAGTCAGCGCCCTTTCCCCCGTTCACCTAACTCCCGTGCTGACCAAAAGGTCGACCGCGCCCCATGAGGAGCAGGGGTGAACCACTTCGTGCGCTCCACCCCTCCACCGGAGGCCCAAGTGCTGCTGGGGCTTCGCCGCCGCTCAATGGCATAAGGCTTGCTCAAAGCGGCAGGCAGTCAACCTCGCTCTTGGGTCGGGAAAGGTATCAGCGCGATGCGTCCTCGCACGATCGACTTCGCCGCGGCGTCCGGCAGCAGCTCGACCACTCGCAGCTGCAGCGAACCCAACTGCTTCGCCACGACGCGCGAGGGGAAGCCGTATTGCCCGGATCACGTGGAGCGCCACACCTACGTGCAGGAGATCCTGGCCATCCTCGCCGAGCGTGAGGCCGAAGAGGACCGGGTGCGATCGGGCGGACCCACCGCGGTCGATCCAGCCGGCCTGACCGCGCAGGAGCTGGTCCTGCACCTCTCCTTGCACGGCTCGCGCACGGTCGAGCGCCTGTCGCGCGAGTTCCAGCTGGAGGCGGACGTGATGCTCGATTACGTCGACGCCCTGCGTGAGCGCGGCCTGCTGGTGCTCGGCCGCACGACCCGCGGCTCGACGGTCGTCCGCCTCGCGAGCTGACCCCTCGGGACGGCCGCGCGGCCCGCGCGCCGGAGCCTCCTCGGCTCCGGCGCGTCTTCGTGTACGGGGCGCTACAGCCGCCCGTGATAGGCGCGCAGGGCCGCCAGGCGCTCGGCGATCAACTCCTCCTGGAAGCGGTAGCGCAGCTCGCCGCCCATGGGGACGAGCAGCGACACGGACAGCCGCC
>JAWLGW010000898.1:0-3475 GCA_041690735.1 Planctomycetota bacterium | reverse complement strand
CACGAGCGCGAGCGCGACGTCACCGACGACGACTGGTGGATCTGTCCCCGGTCGCCGTTTAGCGCCGCGAGACGGCCCCCCGCGTCAGGTGGGTCACCGCCTCGCCCAGGCCCTCCAGCGTCAGCGGGAACATGGGGAACACCCCCCGCACCACCTCGATCGTGTTCCCCTGCCAGTAGTGGGGCGACTCGGGGTTGAGCCACACCGCCCGGGGGAAGTGATCGGCCAGGCGGCGCAGCCAGCCGATCCCCTCGGTGCCGGCGTCGTCGCCGAGGTCGAGGGAACCGCCGGTCATGAGCAGCTCGTAGGGCGCCATGAGCGCGTCCCCCACCACGATCAGCTTGTAGTGCTTGCCGCAGTCGGCGAGGAGGTCGTGGACCCGCACCCGCTCCCGGAAGGCCTCGGTGGTGTACAGGTGCCCGTAGATGCAGTTGTGGAAGTAGTAGCAGCGCAGCTCCTTGAAGTGGGTGGTCTTGCTGGCCGCCGTGAACAGGCGCGACACCAGGTGGGCGTAGGGGTCCATGGAGCCGCCCACGTCCATGGCGAGGATCACCCGGGTGTTGGGCCGCCGCGGCGGACGCGTGACCACCTCCAGCTCGCCTGCGTTGCGGGCGGTGGCGTCGATCGTCCCCTCGAGGTCGAGCTCCTCCTCGCCGCCGTCGCGGGCGAACGCCCGCAGCTTGCGCAGGGCGACCTGCATCTGCCGCACGTCGAGGGCGAGGTCGCTGCGATAGCCGCGGTAGCGGCGCGCGTCCGCCACCTTGATCGCCCGCCGGTTGCCGCCGCTGCCGCCGATCCGGATCCCCTGCCGAGCGTGCCCCGAGTGACCGAAGGGCGAGGTCCCGCCGGTGCCGATCCACTTGTTGCCGCCGTCGTGCCGCTCGGTCTGCTCGCGCAGCAGCTCCTCGAGCATGCGCTGCAGCTCCTCGGGCGGCAGGTCCTCGAGCAGGGCCCGCTCCTCCTCGCTCAGCTCGCGGCGCTCGATCGCCCGCTCCAGCCACTCCCTGAGCTCGTCTCGCAGGGCCGCGCCCGCGGTCTCGATCCCCTTGAAGTGGGCCAGGAAGGCCTCGTCGAAGGGGTCGAGGTGGGCCTCGCTGTGGACCAGGATCGCCCGGGCCACGTGATAGAAGCCGTCCAGCGAGCTGTCGTGCAGGCCCGCCGCCAGGGCGCGCGCCAGCGCCACGGCCTCCTGGGTGCCCACCGGCACCCGGCGGCGGCGCAGCTCGTACAGGAACTCGACGAACATGCCTCGAGTGTAGCCGCGTCCTGCGCCCGCCTCGGCGGCGACGTTCGCGAGCCTGCGGCTCCAGCCCGTTGCGCCCCCGTGCCCCCAGGGCTATCATTCGCCCAGGAGTCCTTGCGTCGTAAGGGGTTGCGATCTCCCGAGGCCGGCGGCCGGCCTCGCGACGCCGCTCCGCGACGCGGCCGCTCAGCCAGGCAGCGGGATGCCTCCTTATTCGGAGATCCTCTTCGCGCAGGTCGTCCTCAAGAACCGCCTCGCGACCTACGCGCAGGTCTCGGAGTGCCTGGGTCGACTGGGCGGGCGCTCGCTGGGCGAGGTCCTGGTCGCGCGGGGGCTGATCACGCCCGAGCAGGCGCGGCAGGCGCAGCGAGCCCAGGCCCTCATGCAGTTCATGCGGGCCGAGCGGATCCTCGCCCGGATCCTGGTCGAGCGCGGCTACGCCACGGCCGACACGGTCCGCAAGGCGTTCGCGGTCCAGGAGCAGCAGAACTACCGGGTGCGGGTGGCGCAGGTCCTGATCGACCGCGGCCTGCTCCACCCGGCGCAGGCCGAGGAGGTCGTCGACGAGCAGCTGGTGCGCCTGACCGAGGAGACGGCGCGCCTCGAGGAGCAGGGGCTCGAGGGGATCCTGCGCGAGGAGAAGGCCCGGGAGGCCGCCTATCAGGCCGCCGGCGGGGTCGACCCGGTCGCCGACCTCGAGGGGTCACGCATGAAGAAGGCGCAGGGGCCCCGAGGGCTCCTCGACGCCGAGCCCGTGCGGCGCACCACCCCCTTGCGCCAGGCCGTGGACGAGGCGGCCCTCGAGCAGGAGTACAAGCGCACCATGGAGGTCGACTCGGCGCGGTTCGCCGAGGCGCCGCCGGAAGGGCCGCTCAGCGACGAGGACCTGATCGGCCGCACGATCGCCTCGCGCTACCGAATCCTCGAGAAGGTCGGCGAGGGAGGCATGGGCACGGTCTACAAGGCCGAGCACTGCCTCATGGAGAAGATCGTCGCCCTCAAGGTCCTCAGCCCCGAGCTGCTCGGCTCCAAGACCTCCCTGGAGCGCTTCCGCCGGGAGATCCGCGCCACCTCGCGCTTCCAGCACAAGCACGTGATCCAGATCTACGACGCGGGCGAGGGCGAGGGCGGCCTGTTCTACATGGCCATGGAGTTCGCCGAGGGCGAGACCCTCGAGGAGGTCCTGGAGCGCGAGGGGCACATCGACCTCGAGCGGGCCCTCCACCTCTACAAGCAGGTGCTGCGGGCGGTCGGCGAGGCCCACAAGAAGGACATCGTCCACCGCGACCTCAAGCTCGGCAACGTCATGGTCGTGCACGACAAGGAGGGGGCCGAGGTCGCTAAGGTCATGGACTTCGGGATCGCCAAGATCGCCCAGAGCGAGCAGGAGGCCATGGGCGAGGGGGCCGGGCTGTACCGGACCCAGGAAGGGATCGTCACCGGCACGCCGCAGTACATGAGCCCCGAGCAGGCCTCGGGCGAGAAGGTCGACCACCGCAGCGACCTGTACTCCCTGGGCGTGATCTTGTTCGAGCTCCTCACCGGGCGGCTCCCGTTCACCTCCGACACCCCCATGGGCTTCCTCGGCAAGCACATCGTCGAGCCGCCGCCGCGCCCCAGCCAGCACGCCCCGCGGCCCCTCCCCGCCGTGCTGGACGAGGTCACCCTGCGCCTGCTGGAGAAGAGCCCCGACGCCCGCTACCAGACCGCCGAGGAGGTGCTGGCCGACCTCGAGTCCCGGGCCAGCGGCGAGGTGCTCCTGTCCGCCTCGCAGCGGGCGCCGGCGCTGACCGCCGAGGTCCCCGCCCCGCTGATGTCGCCCCCGTCGGCCAGCGGCGGCGCGGAGGCCAGCGGTGAGGGCGGCGGCCTCGGCCACAGCTCGCGCGGCTTCGCCCCTACGATCGCGCTCCAGCCGGCGGCGGACCTCGGGCCCGAGCCCGCGCCGGGCGGCGGCGCCGAGCGCCGGCAGACGCTGATCGCGGCGGCCCTGGCGGCGGTGCTGCTGCTGGTCGTCGCCGCCGCGACCACCCTGGCGCTGGTCCTGCGCGACGGCGGCGGCGGCCAGGAGGTGGCCACGGCGCTGACCCGCGCAGAGGCCCTCCTGCGCACCGACCCCGCCCAGGCCGTCCAGGTGGTGGAGCCCCTCGCCGCGGCGCACCCCGACCACGAGGGGCTGCAGGACCTGCTGGCCCGAGCCCAGGCGGCGGCCCACGAGCGGGAGAAGGCCCTCGA
>JAWLGW010000897.1:0-3477 GCA_041690735.1 Planctomycetota bacterium | reverse complement strand
CTCCCCCCCGCCCGGGTTCCATGCCTCCCGCCGATCCTCCTGCCTCCTACCCTCCTGCCTCCCGCCGACCCTCCTGCCTCCTACCTCCGACCCTCCTACCCGCCGAGGCAACCCCCCGAACCAAACAAAGGGAGCCGAGGCAAAGACCTCGGCTCCCTTCAAGGAATGAACCTGAGCGCTGGACCGGGCGACTAGAACCCCATGCCGCCCATGCCGCCCATGCCGCCCATGCCGCCCATGCCGCCCATGCCGCCCATGCCGCCCATGCCGGCGCCGGCGCCCGCGGGGGCCTTCTTCTTCTCGGGGATCTCCGAGACCATGGCGTCGGTGGTGAGCAGGAGGCTGGCGATCGAGGCCGCGTTCTGCAGCGCGCTGCGGGTGACCTTGGTCGGGTCGACGATGCCGGCCTTGATCAGGTCGGTGTACTCGCGCCGCAGGGCGTCGAAGCCCTTCTCGTACTTGTGGCGGCGGATCTCCTCCACCACCACGGCGCCGTCCACGCCCGAGTTCTCGGCGATCTGCCGCACGGGGGCCTCGAGGGCCCGCCGCACCAGGTCGACACCCAGGCGCTCGTCACCCTGCTTGTCGAGGCCGTCGGCGAGCAGATCGGCGAGCTTGAGGAGCGCCAGCCCGCCGCCGGGGAGGACGCCCTCCTCGACCGCGGCCCGGGTGGCGTGGAGCGCGTCCTCGACCCGGTGCTTCTTCTCCTTCACCTCGACCTCGGTGGCGCCGCCCACGTTGATCTGGGCCACACCGCCCGACAGCTTGGCGAGGCGCTCCTGGAGCTTCTCGCGGTCGTAGTCGGAGGTGGTGTTCTCGATCTCGGCCTTGATCTGCTTGATGCGGCCCTGGATCTTCTCCGGGTCGCCCTTGCCGCCGATCACCACGGTCTCGTCCTTGGTGACCACGACCTTCTCGCAGGTGCCGAGGTCCGCCAGCTGAATGCTCTCCAGCTTGAGGCCCAGGTCCTTGAAGATCGCCTTGCCGCCGCACAGGACCGCGATGTCCTCCAGCATGGCCTTGCGCCGGTCGCCGAAGCCGGGCGCCTTGACCGCCGCGCACTTGAGGATCCCGCGCAGCTTGTTGACCACCAGGGTGGCCAGGGCCTCGCCCTCGACGTCCTCGGCGATGATCAGCAGCGAGCGCTGCTCCTTCATGACCTGCTCGAGGAGCGGCACCAGGTCGCGGACCGAGCTGATCTTCTCCTCGTGCACCAGCACGTAGGGGTTCTCCAGCTCGCACTTCATGTCGGCCGAGCCGGCGGCGAAGTGAGGCGACAGGTAGCCCTTATCGAACTGCATGCCCTCGACCCCGTCGAGGGTGGTCTTGAGGGTCTGGCCGGTCTCGACGGTGATCACGCCGTCGCCGACCCGCTCCATGGCCTCGGCGATCTTGTCGCCGATCTCCTTGTCGTTGTTGGCGGCGATCGTGGCGACCTGGGCGATCTCCTCCTTGGTGTCGATCTTCCTGGAGATCTTGCCCAGCTCCTCCACGATCCGGCTCACCGCGGCCTGCATGCCCCGGTGGAGCGCCATGGCGTCGGCGCCGGCCACGACCGACTTGAGCCCCTCCTCGAACAGGGCCTCGCCGAGCACGGTGGCGGTGGTGGTGCCGTCGCCCGCGACGTCCGAGGCCTTGGAGGCGATCTCCTTGACCATCTGGACGCCCATGTTCTCGTAGGGGTCCTCGACCTCGACCTCCTTGGCGACCATGACGCCGTCCTTGGTGACGGTCGGGGCGCCGAAGCTCTTGGCGATGACGACGTTCCGCCCGCGGGGGCCGAGGGTCACCTTGACCGCCCGGGCGAGCTTGTTGACGCCGCGCCGGAGGGCCTCGCGCGCCTCCTGATCGAACGCGATCCGCTTGGCCGCCATGCTCAGCCCTCCACGACCGCGAGGACGTCGGACTCGTCGAGGATGAGGTAGTTCTCGCCGTCGATCTTGATCTCGGTCCCGGCGTAGCTGCTGAAGATCACCCGGTCGTCCTGCTTGACCTGCAGCTCGGCGCGGTTGCCGTTCTCGAGGAGCTTGCCCTCGCCGACCGCGATCACCCGGCCCTCCTTGGGCTTCTCCTTGGCGGTGTCGGGCAGCAAGATCCCGCCCTTGGTCTTGTCCTCGGCCTCGAGCCGCTTCACCACCAGCTTGTCGTTGATCGGACGGATCCGAGTCGCCATGACGTTTCCCTCTGTTCTGGGTCCGGTTGTCGCTCCTGCCCGGTCACCGGCGGAGACGACGGGCAGGGGCCCCCCACACGAACCGGGTGGGGCCGATGGGAGCCCGCCGTGAGCAACGCTCATGCCGCAGCGTCAGCCGAGCCCTAGAAGCCCGCAGGAGGCGGCGGGACCGGCACCTGCCGCCCCCGCCCCGGAGGGCCGCCGGCTGCCAAACGGGCAACGGCCCCACAGGGCCTGTCAGAACGACAGGCCGTTGCTGGTGAGGGGGTTGCGTGCTAAGTTCCGGGCCCTTGGGGAGGGAGCATGTTCGACGCGCCCGCGCGGCGCGGGGTGGGGGCGCTGGCCCTCGCCCTGGTGCTGCAGGCAGCCTGCGGAGTCGCCCAGGCGGCGGAGCCCGTCGAGGCCGCCGACGCCCTTCATGGGGCGTACGAGCTGCAGCGCGGCGGCGAGCCCCTGTGGCGGCGACTGTTCGCCCTGGGCTGGCCCACGGACCGTCGCCATCGGGAGATGGTGGACTTCTCGAGCAGCGCCGGCGCTGACGCGATCGCCGCCTCCCTGGCCTCGGGGGCCGGGGTGCGGGTGAGCGACTCCGCCTACCTGGCGGACCGCCGCGAGGCCCGGGTGCGCGCGGGGGAGCGGGTGCGCAGCGGCGCCGATCAGCTCCGCGACGAGCTGCGGGTGCTGGCCGCCGTGGCGGGGTACGAGGGGCCCCGGGACGGCCTGGACCCGGTGTTCCTGCCGCTCCGGCGAGCCCGCCCCGACCTCGCCCGGACCTGGAACCGCGCCGACTGGAGCAGCTGGGCCTGGACCCCGGACCAGCAAGGGGAGTGCTCGCTGGACACGCTCGGCTTCGCCCTGCTGGCCCAGGCGGAGCTCGCCGAGCAGCTCCTGACCGACGCCGCCGCGGTCCCGCGCGATCGGTTCCTGGGGCTGGTCGCGCTCCAGGCCGCCTGCGCGCAGGTCTACGAGCTCCGGCACGCGCTGGTGTTCGACAGCGAGAAGGCCGAGATCGTCCCCACCGCCGAGCTGCTGGCGCTGGCGCCCCGCCGGTACCGCTACCCCACCGTGTGGATGAGCGCCGCCGAGGGCGGCCGCCTGGTGCACGCGGTGGCGGGGAGCGACGAGGTCAGGAAGAGCCGCCTGGCCGCGCAGGCCGCCCTGCTCCTGGGGCTGGCGCGCATGGTCGCCCTGTGCGGGCCCGAGGGGCCGAGCGCGGTCCAGGCGCTGTTCAACGAGCGCGAGGTGGAGGGCCGCAAGGTCGCGCCCTTCGACCCGCGCGTCCCGGTGCAGGTGCTGGAGGTGGC
>JAWLGW010000896.1:0-3478 GCA_041690735.1 Planctomycetota bacterium | reverse complement strand
GCCAGGGGCGCCGCTGAACGGCTCCCGGCGCCCTCGGAGCCTTCCGCAGGCGAGGGCGCCGCCGCTGCCCGCGCGGGGGAGGCGGTCGCCGCCAGCGCGCCGGCGGGGACGGCGACCTCCACGGTCGCCCGGTGCAGCCCCGGCTCCACCACCTCGAGGCGGTACGTCCCAGCGGTGGGCGGCCGGAAGCGCGCGGCGCCCGCGGCGTCGGTGCGCCCCTGCCAGGCGACCGCCTCGCCGCGGCGCGCCGTGACGTCCGCCGCCGCGGCGGGGCTGCCGTCGGCGAAGAACGCCTCCACCACCACCTCGTCCCCCTCGAGGCGCGCCTCCGCCAGCAGGCGGTGCGCCCAGGCCGGCGTGGCCGCCGCGAGGAGCAGCGCCACCGCGACCAGGGCGGGCCCCGCCCTCAGCACGGCGCCTCCTCCCCGTCCGGCCCCCCGCCCGGTTCGCGCGGGGGTCCGGGGCTGACGGGCGCAGGCGACAGGCCGAGCAGGTCGGGCTGGACCCGCGCCAGGAAGCCGACCACCAGCCCGGTCATGAGCGCCTCCACCACGAGGACCGGCGCGTGGGCGACCAGGCACACCCAGGCCACCTTGGCCAGGGCGGCCTCGGCGGTGAGGAGGGCCCCGCCGTACAGGACCAGCGACACCAGGGTGCCCAGGCCGCCCGCGAACCCGGCCCGCCAAGCCAGCCGCCGACGGGCGCGGTCGTCGAGGGGCGGCTCGGGGCGTCGCCCCAGGTGGAACACCGCCGCCGCGACCAGCGCGCCCACGCCCAGAGTGGTCGCGTTGACCCCCAAGGTGGCGAGGCCGCCGTACTGGAGCAGCAGCCGCTGCAGCACCAGCCCGACGACGACCGAGGGGAAGGCCGCCGCCCCCAGCAGCACGCCGGACAGGCCGACCGCGACCAGGTGGACGTGGGTGCCGGCGAACGGGATCCCGATGAAGGTGGCCGCGAAGAAGGCGGAGGTCGCCATGGCGACCCGCGGCGGCGAGGCGGTGGCCAGGCGCGGGAGCGTCGCCAGGCACACCGCCCCCGCGGTCGCGACGCCGGCGACCTGCGTGGTCCAGGGCAGGAATCCGTCGTCGATGTGCAGGTCAGCGCCCCACGTAGACCCACAGGTTGGCCCGCGCGTGGCGGGGCAGGCGCTCGCCTGCCACGTCCACCTCCCCCGCGGCGGCGGCGAAGCTGAGGATCCACCAGCCGGGGCGGTCGAGCGTCACGGCCAGCTCGCCGCCGACGCCGGACTTCTCCACCCGGGTGACGAACGGCTCGGGCGGGATCTCGGCCGGCGCCTCGGGGCTGAGGTGCTCGACCTCCACCCGCACGCCCTCCGCCGGCTCGCCGGCGACGCGGGCCCGGGCCCGGAAGGTGGCCCCGACGGGCAAGCCGTAGGGGCGGGTGAGGGGCTCGAGCTCCACCGCCAGGCCGAGCACCCGGTCCCACCCCTGCTGGACGCCCGAGACGTTGACCACCACCTTGGTCAGGTCGACCACGGCGGCGCCCTCGTGCGGGTGCGGCGCCCCCTCCACCACGAACACGTGATCGCCGCGCTCGGCGGGGGTGAACTCGACGACCCACCGGCGGTCCGCGTCGCCGCCGCGCGGGGAGAGGGCCGGCGTCAGGTCGTGCACCGCGTCCGAGGGCGCCACCACCCGCACCGCCGCCGGCGGCGGCGCGGGGGCGCGGTCGCCCTCGAAGGGGTGCCCGAAGGCGACGGTCAAGGCGGTCTTCTCGCCCTTGCGCGCGAAGGGCGCGCTGGGGGTCACGATCGGGAAGTGGGCCCAGGCGATGGGACCCACGACCAACAGAGCGACCAGCAGGGAGCGGCGAGCGCGCATCGGGGCCTCCAGTACTACGAAAGTCCGCCCCGTAATAACCGCCTCGGGCCGCCAGGGCCAGGGGGAGCGGGGAGCGATCCGTTCAGGACGCGTCCAGAAACGACTCCAGCAGTTTCTCGTCGGTCCTCGCCGCGGCTGGCTTGGTTACTCGCGCTCGTGGTCGTGGTCGTGGTCGACCACGAGCACGAGCGCGAGCGCGAGGTTCGAGCCCGGTCAGAACATCACCGACAAGGACTGCTGGATGCGTCCCTGGACGCGTCCTCAGCGCAGCAGGCCGCCGGTGGAGCTCATGGAGAGGGCGCTGTGGAGGACTCCCTTCTCCTTGCCCAGCGCGTTCGCCAGGGCGCGGATCCCCGAGGCGCGCCCCTTGACCAGGATCACCTCCACGCACAGGTGCTGGTCGAGGTGCACGTGCGTGGTGACCAGCACCTCGTCGTGGTGGTCGTGCTGCAGGCCCGTCAGCCGGTCGCTGAGGTTCCGGGCGTGGTGGTCGTACACCAGGGTGATCGCGCCCACCGCCTCCTGGTCCGCCTCCCACTCGGCCTCGACCAGGCGGGCCCGGATCAGGTCCCGCACGAACTCGGAGCGGTTGGCGTAGCCCGCCTCCTCGCGCAGGGTCTCCAGCTTGTCGAGCAGGCTCTGCTCGAGGGACAGGCTGACGCGGACCAGGTCGGACATGGCTACTCGCCCGTCTCCTCGTTCGTGGCGGCCCCGCGCTCCACCAGGTCAGCCGAGCGGACGTCGCCCACGAACATGCGCCCGGGGGCGTGGGCGATGGCCAGGTCAATGGCCCCCGCCTCCAGCGCCGCCTGCACCGCCAGCTGGCTGGTGACCCCGCAGGCCCAGAACACGGGCACCTCGCCCGGCCGCAGGCGCATGGCGTCCCCCCAGTCGGGGTGGGTGAGGTCGACGCCGATCGCCTCGGCGTCCCCTACGTGCACCGGCGCCCCGTGGGCGTGCCAGTAGGGGCGGGTGGCCTCCGTGGCGGCCTTGGCCAGCTCGCGCGGGATCGGGCGCATGCTCACCACCAGGTTCCCGGCGAAGGGACCGACCGAGCGGGTGCGGCGGAGGGTGCGGAACATGGGGACCGTCAGCCCCTCCTCCACGTGACGCAGGGGAATGCCGCGCACCGCCAGGGGGCGCTCGGCCGCGAAGCTGCAGCCGATGAGGAACGCCACCAGGTCGTCGCGCCACACCTCGGTGACGTCGGCGCGCTCCTCGACGACCACGCCCTGCTCGCCGCGGCGGTACACCCGATACCCCGGCAGGTCGGCGCGCAGGTCGGCGCCGTCGGCCATCTCCTTGGTGATCGGATCGCCGGCGGGCAGCCGCTCCAGCAGCGGGCAGGGGGCCGGGTTGGCGCGGCAGTACGCCTCGAACAGGTCGGCCTGCGCCGCGGGGAGGGCGATCAGGTTGGCCTGCACCCGGTCCATGGCGATCCCGCTGGTGGGGCCGGTCCAGCGCCCCTCGCGGAACAGGCGCCGGGCCTGGGCGGGGTCGAGGGTCGCCCACTCGCGCGGGGTGGGGGTGTAGCCGCCGCCGCCGGGGGTCTCGATCACGAGCACGTCTCCTGGTCTCACGTCGAGGCGCACCTTACCCGGCAGACCGTGCTCCCGGATGCGTCCGGAGGGATCGCG
>JAWLGW010000895.1:0-3485 GCA_041690735.1 Planctomycetota bacterium | reverse complement strand
AAACGGCAGCCACGATCATGAGCGGTCGCGTCGACACCTGTGCGCGCTACCACCCGCCCTCGCAGCGACCGCTCATGATCGTGACCTGCCGTTTAGCGCCCTCTCGTCACCGCAGGGCGGCCGAGAGGAGGCCGATCGTCCCCAGGCCGGCGAGCGCGGCCAGGAGCCCCTCGTCTCGGGCGAGCAGGTGGGCGGCGGCCCTCGCGAGGCTGCCGCGGC
This sequence comes from Planctomycetota bacterium, assembly GCA_041690735.1. GTDB lineage: Bacteria > Planctomycetota > J058 > J058 > J058 > JAWLGW01. The sequence goes on along the minus strand of JAWLGW010000895.1, from coordinate 3,266 downwards.
GCGACGAGGCGCGCCAGCGGCGGCGAGGCGCCACCGGAGCCTGCGGACGCGCCAGGCGCGCCGAGGCGGGGGGCGCGGCGGCGGCGTCGAACGCCGTCCCGCTGCAGCCGAAGGTGGTGCAGCGCCCGTTGAGCGCCGCGCACTCGGGGTGGACCGCGGTGCGGCAGCCGCGGCACACGCAGGCGGCCTCGCCCTCGTCGAGGCCGCCGCGGCAGTAGGGGCAGATCACGCCGCCTCCAGGCCCGCGGTGGCGCGGCGCCGCTCGGGCGGCGCCTCCGCCGGGTCCTCGCCGTCGCGAGCCCGCTCGCGTCGCAGGGCGATCGCCGCGCCGGCCGGCAGGGCCGCGAAGGCGAGCAGCACCAGCGCAGCGCCCGGGTTGAGGGTGCCCGCCAGGTGCCGGGTGGGGCCGAGGGCGAGGACGGGGGCGGCCAGCCACCGCAGGCCCGGCTCCCGGTACCGCTGCGCGAGGAGCACCACCGCGCCCGCGCCCGCGACCGCGAGCACGACTTCCTCCGGCCCGGGCGCGCCGCGGACCGCCTCCAGCAGGGGGGCGCCCGCCGCCAGCGCGAGGGCGGCGCGGGCCGAGAGGGGCGTCTCGCCCTGGCCGGCGGGCAGGCGCCAGGCCACCAGGGCCGCCAGCACCGCGCCCTCGATCGTCAGCAGCCGCAGGGGCTGCGCCTCCCAGGCCAGGTGCGCGCCGACCAGCGCCACCCCGACCGCGCCGAGGGTGACGAGCCCGTCGCGCCGCCGCGCCAGGCCCACGGCCGCCACCACCGCCGCCGCGGCGAGCAGGTAGTGCTCGGCGGCGCTCCCGGAGGCGAACCGCAGCGGGCTCGCGGCCGCCACCAGCCCCAGCGCATGGAAGCCCGTGCGTCGCCGGTCGGGCGCGATCAGCGGGATCGCCAGGGCGGCGAGGCCGAGCACCGCCAGGGCGGCGACCGGGTGGCTCAGGATCAGCTGCCGCCCTTGCAGGAGCTGGGGCGGAAAGAGCACAACCAGCGCCAGGGCGAGCGCCGGCGCGACCACCGCCTGGGTGGGCGTGCTCCCGCCCGCGGCGCGGACCAGCGCGCTCGCGATCGCCAGGCCGACGGCGGCCAGCGGCAGCAGGGCCAGCGGGACCGGCGCCTCGCCGCCCAGCCACAGGGCGTTGAACAGGAGGCCCGCGCTGCCGAGGGCCGTCAGGCAGCGCCACACCTTGGCCGGGGCGCGGCTGCGCAGGGGGCCCGGCGCCGCGGGCCGGGAGCCGGCCAGCCCGAGCGCCAGCGGCGCCAGCAGGAGGGCCGCGCTCCACCACACGCCCAGGCGCAGGGCCCGCGCGGTGGCGTGGGAGATCGCGTCGCCGGTCCAGGTCGACAGGCCGTAGGCGAGGAGCGGCAAGGCCAGGCAGGCGAGGCCGTACAGGAGCGCGTCGTAGCCGAGCTCCCACCGCTCCACCGACAGGCCGACCTTGGTCCGGATCGCCAGGACCTTGCCCGTCATGAGGAGCCACACCGCCAGCCCCAGGGCGAAGGCGGCCTGCGGGTGTCCGTCCGCGGCCAGCCCGATCACCAGGAAGGGGGCGGCGAACCGGACCACGCCGAAGATGATCAGGATCGAGGTGGTCTCGTAGGCGATCCGGCGCGGCCACAGGACCAGAAGGGCGGTCCCCAGCAGGGCCAGCTCGTAGGCCTGCAGGACGCCGACCCCCGCGCCGGCGCCCAGGGGATCGGGGGCCAGCGAGCCGTCGCGGGCGAGCAGCCGCAGCCCTACCAACAGGACCAGCGCCGAGAGCGGGAAGGTGGGGTTGTAGTCGAAGGTGGTCCGGATCCAGCGCGCCAGCGAGCGTCCCAAGGTGCCTCCCCCGGCCGCCGGTGGCCGCGCGACCGAGGGTGGTACGCCCGGGGCGCGGGAGGGTTCAGTTCCGGAACGAACACGCCCCGCGCGGCCGGGCCGGGCGGGGCGCTTCGCTGCGTGCCTTACCCTCAGCGGCTGCCGAGGGTGACCTCGACCTCGTGCACCAGGCCGGCGCTGCCGCGCAGCACCGTCAGGCGCACCGTGTCGCCCGGGCTCCGCTTGCCGATCGCGTCGGCGAAGGCGTCGATGCTGCGGAGCGGCTGGCCGTCGAGGGCCACGATCACGTCGCCCGGCTGCAGGCCGCCCTGCTTGGCCGGGCCCTCGACCTCGCGCACGTCGAGGCCGTACCGGTAGTCCAGCGCCAGCCGGTCGGCGTCGGCCGGGGCCGCCGACGCGCCCAGCCAGGGGCGCGCGCCGGAGCGGGGGCGCTCGGCGGTGGGCGCGGGAGCCGCGCGGCCCGCGCCCGCCTTGAGGTCGGCCAGCACGGTGCGGATCTGCCCGATCCCCACGGCGTGGCTGCTGCCCCGGTAGGGGTTCGCCACGTTGATCCCGATCAGGCGGCCCTGCCGGTCGAGGAGCGGCGCGCCGAAGTGCTCGGGCATGAGGGGGGCGTCGTGGTGGATCACCTTGGGGTAAGCCCGCTTGTGCCCCTCGTTGCCGTCGGAGAACAGCCCCATGAGGATGTTCCCCTGCGAGGCGCTGGGCTCGACCGGGCGGTCCTTGGCGCTCACCACCCCCGCCGCCAGCACCTCGCCGCCCGAGCCGGCGACCACCACGAGCTGGCCGATCCGCAGGTCGCGGCCGGTGATCTCCTGCAGGCCCTGGGGGGGAGCGCCGCTCCAGGCCACCGACAGGAGGGCCACGTCGTTGTCGACGTTGCGCCCGGCGATCGTGCCCTCCACCTCCTGGCCGTTGCAGGTGACGCGCACCCGCTCGCCGGTCGAGGGGAGGATCCCGTTGCAGGTCAGGACCTGCCCGTCGTCGATCACCACGCCGTAGCCGAGGAGCCGGCCCCGGGCGTTGCGGACGTGCACGACCTGCGGCGCGGCCTGGCGGGCCGCCCCGGCGAGGGCCCGCATCAAGTAGGCGTTGCGCCCTTCGACCTGGGTCGGCCCCTCACGCGCCGGGGCGTCGCCGCCGCGCGCGTCCTGCGCCTGGCCGAGGCCGGGCGCCAGGAGGGCGAGGGCCACCAGGCTGGAGAGGAGGGGGCGGAAGGTCCGCGGATCACGGTGGAACATCATGCTGCTGGTCTCCTCTCGCTTACCGGCTGCCCAGGGTGGCGCGCAGGGTGACGCCGCGCTCGACGGGGACCCCGTCGAGGAGCACCGTGCGGCGCACCTCGAGCGACACGGTCTGACCCGGCCGCTTGCCGCTCATGACGCCCATCAGCCCCGAGACGTGGGGCGTCTTGGCGCCGTCGATCGCCACGATCA
>JAWLGW010000894.1:0-3486 GCA_041690735.1 Planctomycetota bacterium | reverse complement strand
GCCTCTTCGAGGAAGGCGTGCTGGCCAACGTCGTCGGGGTCGACGTGCACGCCGCGGCGCAGCAGGAGGTCGACCTCGGGGAACAGGTCGTCCTCGACCACGGCCTCGAGCCGCGCGTAGCGCGGGCCGCCGGGGGCGTCGGTCGCGGAGGGGGAGCGTTCGAGCGTCATGGAGCGACCTCCTGCGCAGCGGCGCCGGCGCGGGTCCGCGCCGCCTCGATCTCCGGCGCCGCCGGCGCCACTCGCCAGTCCTGAACCTCGAGCTCCCCGGCGCCGAACAGGCGCTCGCCGCCCTCGGCCGTGACCGACACCCACTCGAGATCGCGCGGGACGAGGACCCGCCCCCGGCGCGCCAGGGCCGCCGCGATCCGCCCCACCAGGCGGAAGCGCTCCCTCTCGGGCGCCCTGGCGAGCGCGGCCGCGAGGAGCTCGCTCAGGCGAACGTCGCTGCCGGCACCCGCCGCCGCCTCCAGGGCCTCGGCGACCAGGGCCTCGGGGTCGAGCGGCGGGGGCGCGGGCGCCTCCTCGCGTAGGGGCGGCTCGCGATCGCGGCGCGGCCGCACCTCGCGCGTTCGCCGGGTCGAGCGCTCGGGGGGACGCAGGTGCAGATACGGGGCCGGGTCGACGCCCACCAGGTGCCAGGGCCGGGCGGCGTAGCCGCGCACCGCCTCGCGCAGGCGCTGGGTCAGCCCCTGGTCGGGGTCCATTCGCACCGTGTCGCGGAGGAACCGGTGGACGTACTGGTAATACTCGGACCAGGTGTCGAGCCGCTCCTGCCCCCAGCCGCCCACCCGCTCGACCTGCTCGGCCACGTCCCGCACCGCGGCCTGCGCCGCGGCGGGGCCCCGCAGCGCCGCCTCCTCCACGTCGTCGAGCAGCCGAGCCAGCTTGGCCGCGTCGTCCACCAGCACCTGGTTCAGCTCGCGCAGCGTGTCGGTCATGTCCTCGAGGAGGGCCTCGCAGCGGCTGAGGGCGTCGACCCACCGCTCCTCGAGGGCCTGCTTGATCTCCTGCCGCAGCTCCTCTTGCTGGACGTCGAGCCCGCGCTGACGCCGCTCGATCCCCTCGAGGAGCGTGGCCACCGTCAGGCGCAGCGGGTCGGTGACCCCGCGCCGCCAGCCCTCGGCGCCGTCGGCCTGCCGGGCCTTCTGGAGGATCTCCGACAGCATGGAGGCCAGGGTGCTGGTGAGGACGGTCAGGCTCTGCCGGGTCAGCCGTTCGTCCTCGAGGTAGGAGGCCACGATCGCCCGGGCCAGCCCGGTGAGGGCGTAGGCGCCCGCCACCAGGGACGCGCCGCCGTCGACCCGGGCCAGGAGTCGCTGGTCCCGCAGCCGCTGGATCGCGTTGGTCGCCTTGGCCTGGACCTTTTCGCCCCCGGGCGAGGTGAGGGTGGCCACCTGCTCGTACACCTCGCGGAGGCGGTCCTCGTCGAGGCTCGTGCGTCGCTCCCGCCGCAGGGTGGCCTCGCAGGCGGCGAGGAAGCACAGGTGCTCGGTCTCGAGGTGGAGCGACACCCCCCCCCGATACAGCCGGGCGATCCGCTCGGCGACGTCGGCCTCGCCGGCCGCCCGGTCGTCGAGCGCCTCCTCGACCTCGGCCGAGGCGTCTGCGGCCTGGTCTGGTTCCAGGCGCTCGGCCGGAAGGTCGAACAGCGGTTCCTGGGCTGCGGTCTCACGGACATTCCGTCGCACGAGGAGCACGGTAGCGGGCGCCACCGACACCGCCGGCAGAATCTCTGGCAGTTGGGGCGTGTTCCGCCCACCCGTCCGCAACTGCTGTCGCTGCAGGAGGCTGGGTCGTGTCGTTCCCCCTGGCTACGCTACCTCCATGCCGCCCCTTACTGGCCCGAGCGAAGCCGAGCGCGACCTCCTGCGCCGCGTCCTCGGCGCCCGTTGCCGTCGCGCTCGCGAGGAGCTCGCCCTCACCCGGCGCCAGCTCGCGGACGCCCTGGGTCGCTCCCCGAGCTGGGTGCGCGAGATCGAGGGAGGGCACCAGTACGCCCCGCCCTATCTAGTGCTGACCCTGGCCGAGGCGCTGTCGCGGCCCGTGGGCTGGTTCTACGGCCGCGACGAGGTCGCCGAGTCCGCCGACCTCGCCCGCCGTCTGGTCCGCCTCGAGCGCAGCCTGGGAATCGAGGCGTAGCCACCCCAGCTCCGCGGGAGCGAGGCGCTGCCAGGGGACGGGGCGACTCGTCCTGTCGGAGTCGAATGCGTGCGAGACGCCGCCTACAACGGCGGCCGCTCCTCTTCGCGGATCTGAGGCACGAGAACCCTGAGGATCTCCTGCTTCTCCTCTTCGGCCAAGCGGCGCTCATAGGCGGGTTGGTGGAGCCTTCGCGAGTCGGCGTCGAGGCGAAGCTGACTGGAGGCGCTGACGCTCACGTCCGTTGCGGCGGTCGACCCTGCTTGGGATACGCCTGCGCGAACAGCCGCGCGAGCTCGATCTGCTCGCGCGCGAGCGAGGGATACCCCTCCAGGATCTCCTCAGGGGTCATCGTGTTCGACGGCCACCTGATGCACCGGAATTCGCGCCCGACGGATCACCGGCTCCCCGGCCATGACATTGGAACTCTCGACCACCATCTTGCGGGCCTCCTCGAGTCGCCCAACCTCCTCCTGGAGGCGCTTGCGAGTGCTCTCCACACGAAGGACCACGACGCCCTCCACCTCCACCTGATCGACTCGCTCCAGAGCGGTGCCGAGTTCGTGGAGGCGCTGGTGCACGCTCTGCCGGAGGCGGTGGGAGAGGAGGTCTCGGCGCTCTTCGAGGATCAGCACCATCAGGATGTCAGCAGGCTCCAACACCCGCCGCGCCCGTGAACCCTGCTCCTCGGTTCGGCAGCAGATGAACTCCCGCTCGATGAGCTTCTGGATACGCTTGGCGGACTGGCAAGTTACGGCGCGGGCCTCGGTGGTCGTGAAGGCATGCATGGCGGCCCCTGTTATTCGTCCCCAGCCTGGGGGTCAGTTCGCCTGGGGCCGCCCCTACTGCCCCGGACCTGCCTGGCGCTGGAGAAGACCGACGCTCGAGCTACCGCGGCAGGAGGTGCTCTGGCGCCCGGTCCTCGGACGTCGCCAGGTAGAGCCGCCTGCCCTCTCGAATCCAGGTGGACGTCCACACGCTGCGCGGGCGCCCCGGCTCCCACTTCACCCGAGCGGTCACCTGCGCGACGCGGTCCTCGAGCACGATCTCCAGGATCTCCGCCTCCTGGACGATCGGCGTCGCTCCGATCAGGTCCGTGACCGATCCCATCGCCACTGCGCGGCAGAGCTCGGTTCGGTCGAGCGCCTTCCTGGCCGTAGGGCTGAGGAACTCCCAGAAGGCGCGCTTGAGCGAGAGGCTGCGATAGCCGCTCAGGCAGCCGGTCTCAGGGCAGGGAATCACCCCTCGCCCGCTGCAGGTGTCGCAGGGCGTCTGGGCGATCGAGTCGACCGTGCGCAGGTTCCGCAGGCCGTCTCCGCCGCAGGGGTCGCACTGGACCTTCACC
>JAWLGW010000893.1:0-3490 GCA_041690735.1 Planctomycetota bacterium | reverse complement strand
AGCCCGAGCAGGCGACGAACGGTCCCTTGCGCCCCTGGCGGACGACGAGGGGCTTGCCGCACATGTCGCAGTCCTCGCCGTACGGCTCGGGCTCCTTCTTCTTGGGCAGCTCCACGTCCTTGGGGAGCGGGGCCGTGCCGCGGCACTTGGGGAAGGCGGTGCAGCCCAGGAACGGGCCGCGGCGGGAGAACTTGATCGCCATGCCGCTGCCGCACTTCTCGCAGGTGACGTCGACCTTGGGCAGGTCGCCCGCCTGGCCGCGCTCACCGACCTCCCAGCCGCCGTCCTCCTTCTCGATCAGCGGCAAGGTCCCCCGGCACTTGGGGTACTTGGGGCAGCCCAGGAACGGACCGCGCCGGCCGTAGCGGACCACCATGGGGGTCTCGCACTCGGGGCAGGCCGCCTCGACCTCGGGCCGCGGCACCGGCCGCTCGTCCTCGCCCACCTCGAAGGTCTGGGTGCACTCGGGGTAGCCCGAGCAGGCGAAGAACCGCCCCCGGCGCCCGCTCTTGAGGATCAGCTTCTTCTCGCACTTGGGGCACTCGAAGTCGCTCTCCTCTTCGGGGAGCGGGTTGCCCTCCTCGTCGAGGGGCACGGTGGTCTTGCACTCGGGGTAGTCCGGGCAGCCGAGGAACTGGCTGAACTCCCGCGTGTTGTAGAGCTTCTGCATCCTCTTGCCGCACGTCGGGCAGGGGAAGTCGGTCTCTTCCCGGGCGTCGTTGACGTGGGTCATCTCCTCGGACGCCTTGTCGAGGTCCTTGGAGAAGTCGCGGTAGAAGCGGCGCAGCAGCTCGCGCCAGTCCATGGGCGGGTGCGCGGGGGCCGCCTCCTCCTCGTCGGAGTCCTCCCACGACCCCTCCACCCGGTCGAGGTCGCGCTCGAGCTCGCGGGTGTAGGCGTAGGCCATGATGTCCCCGAAGAACTCCTCGAGCTTCTGGGTGACGATCATGCCCTTGGTCGTGGCGTGCAGGGCCCGGTTGCGCTGCTCCACGTAGCCGCGCTTCTGGATCGTCGACACGATCGAGGCGTAGGTCGAGGGGCGCCCGATCCCCTCGTCCTCGAGCTTCTGCACCAGGCTGGCCTCGTTGTAGCGGGCCGGCGGCTTGGTGAACTTCTGGGCCACGTCGAGGGGCGGGACGAGGTCGAGGGCCTCGCCCTGCTCGAGGGGCGGCAGGAGGCGGTCGGTCAGCTCGCCGCCGGCGACGCGCAGGTGGCCGTCGAACAGCAGCGTGCGCCCGGTGGCGCGGAACACGCCCACCGGGTGCGCCACGTCGCCGCCCGGAGCGACGGCGGCCACGTCGACCGTCAGGTTCTTGAAGCGGGCCGGCTCCATCTGGCAGGCCACGAACCGCTCCCAGATCAGCCGGTACAGCTTGAGCTGATCGGGGGCCAGGAAGGGCGCCACCCGCTCGGGCGTGCGGTCCACCGAGGTGGGCCGGATCGCCTCGTGGGCCTCCTGAGCCTGGACCTTCTGCTTGCCCTGCTTGTAGGTGGTCGGCTTGTCGGGCAGGTACTTGTCGCCGAAGGCGCTGCGGATGTAGCCGCGGGCCTCGTCCACCGCCTCGGGGGCCAGCGCCAGCGAGTCGGTACGCATGTAGGTGATCAGACCGACCGCGCCCTCGGCGCCCAGCTCGACGCCCTCGTACAGCCCCTGGGCGATGCTCATGGTCCGCTCGGCGCCGAAGGAGAGGCGGGTCGAGGCGGCCTGCTGCAGGGTCGAGGTCTTGAAGGGAGGCTTCGGCCGGCGGCGGGTCTCCTTCTCCTTGACCTCGGAGATCACGTACGAGGAGCGGTCCAGCTCCTCCCGCAGGGCGGTCGCCTCCTGCTCGTTGGCGATGCGGAAGCCGGCCGGGTCCAGCTTCTGCTCGCGGGCCTGGATCAGGGCCGCCTCGAACCGCCAGGGCGGGAGCGGCACCTCCTCCCCCTCGGCGGGCGCCGGGGGCGCCGGCTGGTCCCCCTGCAGGCGCGGCGAGTCGAACCGGCCGCCGAACTCCCAGTACTCCACCGGGACGAAGGCCTGGATCTCCTTCTCCCGCTCCACGACCATCTTCACCGCCACCGACTGGACGCGGCCGGCGCTCAGGCCCCGGCGCACCTTCTTCCACAGCAGCTGGCTGAGCTTGTAGCCGACCAGTCGGTCGAGGATCCGTCGGGCCTGCTGGGCGTAGACCTTGTTCATGTCGAGGTCGCCCGGGTGCTCGAACGCCGCCTGGATCGCGGCCTGGGTGATCTGGTTGAACACCACCCGGCGCATGCGGCGGTTCTTGCCGGCCAGGATCTCGCTGACGTGCCAGGCGATCGCCTCTCCCTCGCGGTCCATATCGCAGGCGAGGTACACGGTGTCGACGCCCTTGGCCGCCTTCTTGAGCTTGGAGATCGTGTCCTTCTTGTCCGACAGCACCTCGTAGTGCGGCTCGAAGCCCTGGTCGAGGTCGACCCCCAGGTCGCTCTTGGGCAGGTCGCGGACGTGGCCCTTGCTGGCCATGACCTTGTAGCCCTTGCCCAGGAACTTGTTGATCGTCTTGGCCTTGGCCGGCGACTCAACGATCACCAGCGCCTTCCCGTTGGCGGAGGCGCCGTCGCCATCCACGTCGTCCTCGGCGACCGCGGCGGCGGCCCGGGTGGAGGCCTTCTTCTTCTTGGCCTTCTTCTTGGTCGACGTCTTCTTCTTGGTCGACTTCTTCTTCGTGCTCTTCTTCGACGAGCCCTCGGCTGCGCTCGTCGCCTCCTCGCTCTCGCTGTCGCCCGCGGCCCCCTTCGTGGCCGCGGCCTTCTTCTTGGTCGTCGACTTCTTCTTGGTCGTCGACTTCTTCTTCGCGGTCGACTTCTTCTTGGTCGCCGTCTTCTTGTCAGCCACGTCGGCTCCGCGTGTTCGTCCTCGCCTCAGGGGGGTGCACCCTCGGGCGGGATCAGGGGGGCGGAGAGCTATAGCAGGCCGCCCCCTCTCCTTCAATGATCGAGGCCGGCAGGCCGCTACAGGCCGTGCGCCTTCTTGATGAACTCCAGGTCGTAGAACCGGCCGCCGGTGTCGGCCGCGAGCCGCCGCAAGAACTTCTCGCCGAAGCTGCTCGTCGTCACCTGCAGGCAGTGGACCTGCACCCGGCTGTACACGTTCTGCCGGTTGAGGTGGCGCATGAAGCGGTCGGTCTCGAGGAAGCGACCCTCGGTCGGACCGCCCTCGGAGAGGAAGAAGATGGTGTCGATCTCCGAGTCCTCCAGGGCGGTCGCCAGGGTGTCGTACAGGTTCGACCGGCTGAGGCCGCCGCTGACGGATGGGATCACCGCCTTCTGGCCCACGAACTCGATCAGCTGGGCCCGGACCTTGCCCACCGGCAGCAGGCGCTCGGCGGTGAACTCGTAGCGGGTCGCGAAGAAGGCGACGTTGGCCCCGCCGTCGTCGTCGAGGGCCGCCAGCACCCGCCTCAGCTCCTTGTTGCTGAAGTCGAGCTTGCTGGGCGAGTCGGCGTCGTCCTTGTCCACCGGGTTACGC
>JAWLGW010000892.1:0-3490 GCA_041690735.1 Planctomycetota bacterium | reverse complement strand
GGCGGCCCTGCGCCCCGCGCTGGAGCTGCCGCCGGGCGAGCAGCCCGACCTGCTCGACCCGACCCTGAGCCAAGCCCTGCGGGCCTTCCAGGAGGAGCAGGGGTTGCCCGTCACCGGGGGCCTCGACCCCAAGTCGATCCTGGCCCTGCGGGCGCTGCTCGAGCGGGGCCGGACTCCGTCGCTGCAGGGAGTACCGGCAGGGGGTGCGCGAGCCGCGGCCGGTGGCTAGAGTCGGGGGGACCTACTCAGGGAAACCCCTAGGGCGGGGACGCCGAGTCGCCTCGAGAGGACGCACGATGGGCCTCGAGCTGCGCGTGACGCACCTGTCGGGCTCGCGAGAGGGCGAGCTGGACACCTTCCGTACGCTCCCGGTCAAGGTCGGCCGCTCCCAGGACTGCCCCCTGCAGTTCGATCCGGTGGCGGACGCGCGTGTGTCGGTCGTGCACGCCGAGCTGCGCGAGAGCGGCGGGCTGCTCGAGATCGTGGACCTCGGCAGCCAGAACGGCACCACCGTGAACGGGGTGGCGATCGGTCACCAGCAGGCGTTCACCGTCCCCAACAACTCGGTGCTCGAGCTCGGGACGGGCGGTCCCAAGGTCCGGATCGAGTACGAGGAGGCCGCCGGGGTCCACTTCGGGCGGCTGGAGTCGGAGCAGCGGTCGAAGGTGGTCCAGCGCAAGCCGGTCCCCACCGAGCGGCACAAGGCCTACACCCCGGCCCAACCCGAGCCCGCCACCCAGCGCTTCAAGGAGCTGGCCGAGGAGGTGAGCAGCAACGGCCCCCTGGTGCTGATGCTGCTCGTGGCGGTCGTGGTGGTGGGCCTGATCGTGGTCGCGCTGGTCGTGCTCAGCTGACCTCGGCGACGCCGCCGGTGATCACCTCTTCGCCCCGCTGGTTGACCACCCGCAGCCCGTAGCGACCCTCCCCGTCCTCGAGCGCCCAGCCCTCGGTGGTGAGGACGTCGCCCATCAGCACCGGCTTCGAGAAGCGGACCGCGATGCGCCGCAGCCGGGTGGGGTCGCCGCCGAGCACCTCGTCGACCACCGCCTTGGCGGCGAAGCTCATGGTGCACAGGCCCTGCAGGATCACCCCGGGGAACCCGGCCAGCTTGGCGACCTCGGGGTCGGTGTGGATCGGGTTGTTGTCGAGCGAGGCCTCCGCGTAGCGCGGGCCGCCGTCCTGCGGCACGGTCACCTGCTGCGAGAAGGCGATCGCCTGGGGCGCCGCCGCCTCCGCCTGAGGCGCCGCCGCCTCGTCGCGCTTCGGCTTCTTCTTGCTCGGGTCGCGAATGAACATGGAGGCCCGCACCCGCACCGCCAGCTCGCCGCCGGTGTAGACCTCCTCCTCGAGGCGCAGCACCTGCCCCGTCGCCTTGTCCTCGATCGAGGTGTGGCGCGCCCGGGTGGCGGTCAGGTCCCACGGCCGCAGGGGGCGCAGGAACTCCATGTCCTGCTCGCCGTGGACCAGGTTGAGCATGTCGGCGCCCAGCTCCTCGTCGGTGATCGCCTGGAACAAGACGTCCTTGAGCAGCCGCACCGCGAACATGGGCGGCGCCAGGGCCTCGTCCTCGCTGGTGTCGTAGCGGGGGTTGGCGTCCTGGGTCGCCGAGGCGAACAGCGCCACGTGCTCGGGCCGCACGAAGGTGGGCTCCTTGCCCGCGTACTGCTTGCCCAGGCAGGCCCGGTTCATGCCCTTGCCCGCCTTCGGCCCGGCCGCGGCGGTCGGGGCAGCCGCCGCCGGCGTGGCCGAGCGCGCCAGCTCGGCCGCCTTGCGCAGGTCGAACGCCCGCCCGAACTTCATCATGTCGGTCAGGTTGGAGGCGGTCAGCTTCTTCTGCATGAAGGCCGCCTCGGGCTTGAGCTCACCCGACAGCACCTTGGCGTAGTCGGCGAGGGCGGTCTTCACCACGCAGGTCGGCGAGCCGACGAGGCCGCGCGAGACCTTGCAGGCGCCGTCGGCCACCTCGACCGTCCAGTCCTCGCCCCCCGCCAGGACGAAGTGGAACACCGCCCTCCAGCCGCTGGCGCCCTCGGGCTTGAACGTCTGGGGCAGCGCCTCGAACCCGCGGGTCACCAGGGCCTCGGGCCCCTCGGCGGCGGTGGGCGCCGTGGCGCCCGGGGCGGCCGCCGCGGCGGGCGCGGCCAGGGCGACCTCGCGGGCCTTCTTCATGTCGAAGGCGGCGCCCAGCTTCATCATGTCGGTCAGGTTGGTGGCCTTGATCTTGCCGGCCATGAAGGCCTTCTCCGCCTTCTCCTCCCCCTTGAGGACCTTGGCGTAGGTCTCCTTGTCGACCGTCACCACGCAGGTGGGCGCGTCCGCCTTGCCGCGCGCGGTGGTACAGGCGTCGCCCTCGACCTTGATCGTCCAGGGGCTGGCGCCGACGATGTCGAACACGATGCACGCCTTCCACCCCTTGGCGCGCTCGGGCAGGAACACCTGCGGGAGGGCCTCGAAGGCCCGGTCGATCACCTGCTCGGCGCTCGAGGGCGGCGGACCGGCGGGCGTGGCCGGGTTGGCCACCGCCCCCGCCTCGGCCTGGGCCAGCTCCTTGGCCTTCTTCATGTCGAAGGCCGAGCCGAACTTCATCATGTCGGCCAGGTTGGTCGCCTTGATCTTGCCCGCCATGAAGGCCTTCTCGGCCCGCAGCTCCCCGCTCACGACCGCGGCGTAGGTGGTCTTGTCGACCGAGACCACACAGGTGGGTGAGTCGGCCTTGCCGCGCGAGGTGGTGCAGGTCCCGTCGGCGACGGTCACCGTCCAGGGCTCGCCGTCGGTGATGTCGAACACGATCCGGGCGCTCCAGCCCGAGGCCCGCGCCGGCAGGAACACCTCCGGCAGGCGGGCGAAGGCCTGGGCGATCACCGCGTCGGGGCCCTTCGCCGGCGTCGCGGCGGCGGCCGCGGACGCGGCGGCCTTCATCTTGGCCGCCTCCGCCTTGGCCAGCTCGCGGGCCTTCTTCATGTCGAAGGCGGAGCCCATCTTCATCATGTCGGCCAGGTTGGTCGCCTTGATCTTGCCCGCCATGAAGGCCTTCTCGGGCTTCTCCTCGCCCTTGAGGACCTTGGCGTAGGTCTCCTTGTCGACCGTCACCACGCAGGTGGGCGAGTCCGCCTTGCCCCGCGCGGTGGTGCAGGAGCCGCCCTCGACGGTGATCGTCCAGGGCTCGCCGTCGGTGATGTCGAACACGATCCGGGCGGTCCAGCCCTTGGCGCGCTCGGCCACGAACACCTGCGGCAGCAGCTCGAAGGCCCGAGCGATGATCGCCTCGGGGCCGGCGGGGGCCGCGGCGGCGGTCGCGGCGGCGGCCGCGGCGGGCGCGTCGGCGCCGATCGCGTCGAGCTGCGCCTGGATCTCCGCCGGCGTCCACAGGGCGTCGCCCTCCTTGGTGACGCCGTCGGTCATCACCATCTTGTATTCGAGCAGCTGCTGGCCGTGGATCCCGAACACCCGGCCGCTCAGCCCCTCGGCCAGGTCGGAGGCCAGGAACACC